>NZ_BPIM01000003.1 GCF_026004115.1 Meiothermus sp. | reverse complement strand
CTCCATCGGGCTCTTGGGCAATACTGCGGAGGTGCTGCCAGAGATGGTGCGCCGGGGCTTCACCCCCGAGCTGGTCACCGACCAGACCAGTGCCCACGACCCCCTCTACGGCTACATCCCCGTCCTGCACGCCGACGAAGACCCGGCCCTCCTGCGCCAGCGCGACCCCCAGGGCTACAAGGAACGCGTCCTGAACGACATGGCCACCCACTGCCGCGCCATTGTGGAGATGCAGAAAAAAGGCGCTATCGCCTTCGATTACGGCAACAATCTACGGGCTTTTGCCCAGTTGGGGGGCTTCGCGGAAGCTTTCAGCTACCCCGGCTTCGTGCCGGCCTTTATCCGCGACCAGTTCTGCGAGGGGCGCGGCCCTTTTCGCTGGGTGGCGCTCTCCGGCAGACCTGAGGACATCTACAAGACCGATAAGGCCGTGCTCGAGCTCTTCCCCGAGGACGAGGGCCTACACCGCTGGCTCACCGAGGGCGTGAAGAAGTTCAAGTTCCAGGGCCTCCCGGCGCGCATCTGCTGGCTGGGTTACAAGGAGCGCGACAAGGCCGGGCTCCTCTTCAACGAGATGGTGGCAAGGGGCGAGGTGGGGGCCCCCATCGTGATTGGCCGCGACCACCTGGACGCCGGTTCGGTGGCTTCCCCCTACCGCGAGACCGAGGCCATGCTGGACACCTCGGACGCGGTGGCCGACTGGCCCATTCTGAACTTCGCCCTGAACGCGGTCTCGGGGGCGGCCTGGGTCAGCTTCCACCACGGCGGCGGGGTGGGCATGGGCTACAGCCTCCACGCCGGGCAGGTCACGCTGGCGGATGGCTCGGAGGAGGCGGCTTTCAGGCTCGAGCGCGTCCTGACCAACGACCCCGGCACCGGCGTGATGCGCCATGCCCACGCCGGCTACGAGCAAGCCAAGCTAGTCGCCCGCGAGCGCGGACTGGACCTGGCGGGGTGGGAACGGGAAGGATGAAACAGGTATTTACAGGCATCGCTGAGCTATACACGCCGAGGGAAAGGCTCGAGCGCGCCGCTTTCGCTGTCCGGGATGGACGCTTTGTTTGGGTTGGGGCCGAGAAGGATTTGCCCGAGGAATACCGGACCTGGCCACGCGCCGACCTGGGCGGACGCGGGGCAGTGCCGGGCCTGGTGGACGCCCACTCGCATCTGGTCTATGGCGGCAATCGCCTGGGCGAGTACCTAAAGCGCGCACGAGGCGAGAGCTACGAGGCCATCCTGGCCGCCGGGGGCGGGATTTATGCAACGGTGCGGGCCACCCATGCCGCTTCAGAAGATGAGTTATACGAGTGGGCGAAAGCTCGAGCCGCCCTCTTCCTTGCCCAAGGGGTAACCGCCATAGAAATCAAGAGTGGCTACGGCCTCCTGCCCGAAGCCGAGCTCAAGATGCTGCGGGTAATCCGGCGCCTTCAGGAGACCCTGCCCCAGCACGTCTTCCCCACCCTGCTGGCCCACGTGGTGCCCCAGGGCTGGGAGCGGAAAAAGTACGTGGCGATGTTCACCGGCGAACTCATCCCCGAGGTAGCCCGCAGCGGCCTGGCCGAGGCGGTGGACGTGTTTTGTGATGAAGGTGCGTTCACCCTGAAAGAGACCCGAAGGATTCTCGAGGCGGCCCTTTTGCACAACCTAAAGATAAAACTCCACGCCGAGCAGATCGCCCACACCGGGGCCACCAAGCTAGCGGCGGAACTCGGGGCACTATCGGCGGACCACCTCGAGCAAACCACCTCCGCCGACTGGGAAGCCCTAGCCCAAAGTGGCACGGTGGGCACGGTGCTCCCCGGCGCGGCGGTCATCCTGCGTAAGCCCTTCCCCAATGCCCGGGCCATGTGGGATGCGGGCGTGAGGGTGGCCATTGCTACCGACCACAACCCCGGCAGCAGTCCGCTATTTAGCCCCTGGCTGGGCATGCAACTGACCGTGTCCCTAGGGCGGCTTTCCCTCGAGGAGGCCTTGATGGCGCATACCGAAAACGCAGCCCTGGCCCTGGGGCGGGCAGATTTGGGGAAGATTGAGCCCGGAGCCTGGGCCGACTTTGTGGTGGTGGACTCACCCCATGCCCTGAAGCCCCTCTATCACTGGGGAAATCAGCTCATCTACGCGGTATATGTGAGTGGAAATAAAGCCTTACCCCCATCTGGAGCCTGACATGACCCACCCTCCCCTCGAGCAACTCCTCTCGCTAGAAGGCAAAAAGGCCCTCATCACCGGTGCTGCCGCAGGAATTGGCAAAGCCATCGCCCGCCGTTATGCCGAAGCTGGGGCAGCACTGCAACTTGTAGATCTCCATGCCGAAAAGCTGGCAAAGGTGGCAGCAGAACTTTCCGACCATACCCGCAGTATTCAGACCCACGTTCTGGACCTGTCGGACAAATCTTCCATCACCAAGTTATGGGCTTCTTTTGGCGATAACACACCCGACATACTGGTCAATAACGCAGGCATTTATCCAGAGAAATCGGTATTGGAGATGGATGAGGTTTTTTATCGCAAGGTGATGGAGGTCAACCTCGACGCGGTTTTTTGGATGTGCCAGGAAATGATTGCACGGCGTATAAAGCGCGGCGGCATCATCATCAACATCGGCACCATCGAATCTATTCTGCCCTTCAAGGATGGACTTGCCCACTACGTCATGAGCAAAGCAGGGGTCATTGCCCTCACCAGGGCATTAGCCAAGGAATACGCTAAACACGGTTTTCGTGTGAATGCACTGTTGCCTGGGGGTATCATGACCGAAGGAACCAGGGCCGTTGCCAGGCAGATTTTGCAGTTGAAGCTGGGGCTCCTGAAAGTAGGATACGATTTTCAGCAACGCCTACCCATCGGACGGGCAGGCCAGCCCGATGAAGTGGCTCGCATGGCGCTGGTACTGGCCACTGATCTGACCAGCTATGTACACGGCAGTATCATTCCGGTAGATGGGGGCTTTCTCTCGGCATAGGCCATTATGTTCAAGCCGCTGGGTTATACCCAAAACCCCTTACTGGAGTTGTGATGAGCCTGACCGTTCATGATGCCGCTGTCGAGGTACCCGGCGGCCAGGTCTTTGTGCGGCAATGGGCTACGGGCCAGCCCCAAAAGGCCCCTCTGGTGCTGCTGCACGACTCCCTGGGGTCAGTGGAGCTCTGGCGTGAGTTTCCGGCAGCCCTGGCCCAGGCCACCGGGCGCACCGTCTGGGCCTATGACCGCCTGGGTTTTGGACGGTCCTCGCCCCGAACCGAACCCCCTTCGCTGGGTTTTATCCTCGAGGAGGCCCAGGTTTACTTTCCTGCTGTTGCCGCGCAGCTCGAGCTCGACCAGTACATCCTCTTTGGGCACAGCGTGGGGGGCGCCATGGCCCTGTGCATCGCCGCCCATCAGCCCGCTCGCTGCCGCGCGGTGATTGCCGAGTCGGCCCAGGCCTTTGTGGAAGAGCGCACCCTGGAGGGCATCCGGGCCGCTCAGCAGGGCTTCCAGGACCCCGCCCAGTTTGCCCGCCTCACCCGCTGGCACAGCGAAAAAGCCCGCTGGGTGCTGGAAGCCTGGACGGGGGTCTGGCTCTCGCCTGCGTTTCGGGGCTGGACGCTGGAGCCCTGCTTAAGTCGAGTTCGCTGCCCCGTGCTGGCCATCCACGGCGACGCCGATGAGTACGGCTCTGTGGCCTTTCCGCAGCGCATTGTGGCGGGGGTATCGGGCCCCGCCCGCCTGGAACTTGTGCAGGGCTGCGGCCACGTCCCCCACCGGGAACGAGAGCCTATAGTGCTGGGGCTGGTGCGGGACTTCCTTCGGGCTTTGCCGTAGGGAACAATCCGGACAGGCTGGGCAACCTTTCTCGGCCCCCACTATGCGCTGCGCAGTATTTTCTCGAGCTTGCGCCCCCTGGCCAGCTCGTCCACCAGCTTGTCCAGGTAGCGAACCTGTTGCGTAAGGGGATTCTCGATCTCTTCCACCCGGTAGCCGCAGATGACACCGGATATGAGCCGTGCATCGGGGTTCAGCCTTGCGTGGGCAAAAAAGTCTTCAAAGGTGGAGTGGTTCTCGAGGTGCTTCTGGATTTCTTCTTCGCCATAGCCCGTGAGCCAGGCAATCACCTGATGCAGCTCGGCCTTGGTTCGCCCCTTCTTCTGCACCTTGGCCAGATAGTGCGGGTATACCGAAGCAAAGGTCATCTGGCGAAATCGTTCGTCCTGGTGGGCGCTGTTCATGGGTCTGTTCCCCCTTCATTCAGGCTCTCTCGCGTCTGCGCGCCGCTTGATTAGGCAGGCACGTAGACCAGCCTGAGCACATTCTCGTCCACTCGATCGATGGCAACCAGGCGCAGCGGTGGCCGCGGCCCGGCAAAGTAGGGCTTGCCCTGGCCCAGCACCACCGGATGCAGGTAGATGCGGTACTCGTCAATCAGGCCCAGTTGGGTCAGGCTGTGCGCCAGTTCTGGGCCGGCCACCTCAATCTCCCCCACCCGCTCCGCTTTTAGCTTGCGAAGGGTGCCCTCGAGGTTCTCCCTAACCAGCGTGGCATTGGGACCTACCGAAGCCAGCGACCTCGAGACCACCCATTTGGGCTGGGCCCGCCAGGCGGCAGCATAGGCCTGTTCCTCGGCGCCCCAGTCGGGGTGGTCGTCGTCCCAGTAGCGCATGACCTCGTACATCCGGCGACCATACACACTCCCTGCCTGCTGCCGGGCTTCCTGGATGAAGTGGCTAAAAAGCACGGGGCTGGGGCCAAACGCCGTATGATCCACGTATCCATCGAGGGACTGGTTCATTCCAAACACGAACCTGGCCATACCTGCCTTCCTTTCGCCTTGCTTGGGCCCTACCGGGCACGCGCATACCGGCAAACCAACGCGCCGGTAGAGGCCTTTGCTACCGATACCAGCTCGAACTTTAGCGCCTTGCCGTTTGCGGCAAAGACCGTCTTGCCCCCGCCCAGAACCACCGGCGCAACGGTCAGCACCCATTCATCCACCAGGTCGGCGGCCAGCAGCGAGCGCACCATGGTTGCGCTGCCGTACACGTAGATGTAGCCCCCCGGCTTTGCGCGTAGGTCAGCGACGGTCTGGGTAAAGTCCTTGCCGCGGATGATGGTGGTTGGGTGCCAGGTGAGGTCGTCCTCTCGGAGGATATCCGACACCACGTATTTTTGCACCCGGTTAATCCAGTCGGAAAACCCGTCGCCCGACCGGCTGGGCCACGCAGCAGCCGAAACCTGGTAGGTACGGCGCCCTTGCAAGAGCGCGTCGCTCTGCTGGGCGAGGTGGTCAAACGTGCTGCCCATCACCTCGGGATCGAAGTACGGCATCAGCCAGCCGCCGTGGGCAAAGCCGCCGTCGGTGTCTTCGCTGGCACCCCCGGGTGCTTGCACCACCCCGTCCAGGCTAATGAATTCGGTAATGAGCGTTTTCATAAACCCTCCTGCGTGCTCCGAGCACTGGTTTGACCTCTAGGCGCGCACGTAGCGCAGATGGGTGACGCCGGGCGTATCAAGAACCTTATCGATCTGAAAGCGCGCCACGGGCTCCTGCAAATGCTCAAACAGACGCCGGCCGGCACCGAACAGCACCGGAACCAAGGCGATTTCCAGTTCGTCTACCGCCCCCAGGTTCAGGTACTGCTGGATCACATCTGCGCCGCCCGAGATGCGAATATCCCGCCCGTTGGCGGCTTGCCGGGCCAGCTCGAGCGCCCGCTCTGGCTCCTCGTTGACAAAGTAAAACGTGGTGCCCCCAGGCCGAACCCAGGGTTCGCGCTGCTGGTGGGTGAGCACGTAGACCGGTGTGTGAAACGGGGCCTCCTCCGGCCAGCCGCGCTCGCCGCCGTCGAACATGCGCTTACCCATGATGTGCGCACCGGTGCGCTCGAAGGTGCGGCGAAGCATATCGTTCACTGGACCGGTCTCGCCGCCCGGGCCAAACCCAAGCTTCTCCCTCAGGTACTGTTGATTCAGGGCCCAGCCCATCAACGCGCCCCACTTAACGCCCCAGTCCATATACTCGGGCCTGTCCCAATTCTCCATGGTCATGCCTTCCGGGGCCATATAGCCGTCCAGGCTCAAACTGATGTTTACAAACACCTTACTCACGATTCCCCCCTTACACCCATACAAAACCAGCCAGCGTCCGACCGATAACACTCCCACAACCACCCAACCGGCCAGAGCAAGAAAGTGCACCCCCAAACGGCATCGGTACTCACCCAAACGTCCCCCTTCCTCGCCCTGCTTCCAACGCTAAAGCTCCGGCGTCAGAGCACAGCCAGTTCTTATGTTTCTTACAGAATAAGCTCCCTTTGCTCTTACGTCAAACATCTCTTTATAGCAAAAAACCGAAAAAACTTTTATTTAGTTTCTGTAGGGAACATAGCGCTGTCGGCACCAGTTTATCTGACAACCAGACTTCAGTGCAGCTATTGGCTTGGGCAAAGTTGTGAATGCTTTTGCCAGTTCATGAAAATAGGCCGCAAACAATGTCCCACAACCGCCTGTGCGGTGCAAGGTCGGATAGCTATGCGGCAGGTTTCTTCGAGCTAGTGGAGGCCAGCCCCTTGGCGGTTACAGGTTGCAGGAGTGGAGGGAATTTGATGTCTTCTTTTCCGAATTAGGGTAACGTCACGCGCTTGAGCCGCAGGCCGACCGAAGGGAGACCTGTCGGCTCAAAGCGCAGTTTAGGCCTCTATTCTTCGAGTTCATCCTGGAGCTTTCTGACCTTGAATCCGGTGATTTCAGACAATCGCAAAATGGCATCTGATAAGGAACCGCCATACCGATTCAGCCACTCGGACGGGCTTTCAACAAGAACATCAATCCACGCTGTATCAGCCCCGTCTTGCCCCCCATGTTGGCTCATTATCTTGTGTTCAACCTTCCAGAGCTGGATAATGTCTTCTTTCGGAATTACCCAGCAGTGAGCGCTGAAGGGTGATATGCCTAAACAGATTACCAAATCATATCTTTGGTCTCGCAACTGCTGGAATTTGTATCTACCATTCTCCCAGAGGGTGCTGAACTTGATTTCAACTCGTTTACCCTCAATAACTCTGTCCGCGTCAGAATCGCCAGCTCGAACTACGTTGAAGCCGCGAGCTGCCAACCAGCCAGATACCAACTTCTCTCCGATGGCGCCGACTTGACGTGACGGCCTAGTCCTGATCCACGCAAAGGGACTACCTTCCCACTCTCGATTTTCACTTTGGTACTCTGCCTGCAATGCTTGGCTGATACTGGCAAGAATACTTACTTCCGGATCCTTGATTATCATGTAAACAGTCTCCTTTGCACGGGTACGCTATGGTGTGTCTCGGGTGTCCAGTTTATCCATTCGACATTGATTTTCGCGAAGCGCTTCTCCATGACACGCAGTGCCTCCTCGTTGTTATCCACGAGGATGCACTTACGCCCCAACTCAACAGCGGCCTCGCCGAATGAGCCACTTCCCGCGAAGAAGTCCAGAAGCAGGTCGCCGGGGCGCGAGTGCACCTTTACAATTCGATCCAGTATGCCTCGCGGTTTCTGCGTGGGATAGCCGGTCTTCTCATGCCCGTTCGGACTGACGATCGTGTGCCACCAGGTGTCCGTCGGCGTCTTTCCCTTAGCTGCTTTCTCTGGCCCTACAAGGTTGGGAGCCATGTAGGGAATGCGATCGCATTCCTCAATGTGAAACTGGTAATCTTCCGGATTTTTCGCGTACCAAAGAATGTTGTCGTGTTTGGCAGGCCACTTTGTCCTCGAACGCGCCCCGTAATCATAGGCCCAAATAATCTCGTTCATGAAGGAATATCGCCCGAAAATCATATCAAGGAGAATTTTCACATAGTGGACCTCTCGATAGTCAATATGCAAGAAAAGGCTTCCGTTGGCTTTGAGCACTCGCCAAGCCTCCTCCAGTCGCGGTTCTAAGAAGGTCAGGTAGTCGTCAAAGACATCTATGTATTCCTTTGTTCCCAGTTTGATTGTTCTGTACCGCTTTCCCTGGAACCCAGTCCGATCGCCGTTGTCGTCGCGGACAGTGGTCAGACGCGTTCGCCTTTGAACCTTGCCGGTGTTGAAAGGTGGATCAATATAGATCAGATCCACCGACTCACTTGGCAAGCCTTGCAGGATCGGCAGGTTGTCGCCGAAATATATGCGCAGATTGCTCATATTAGACCTTTCAGCACTTTCAGTAAGCTTTCACTGTCGCGGAGTGATTTTTCATCAAGCTGGTAGTTATAAACTTTCCGCATCGAGCCACTACCTGTCCAAACTTGAGGTGCAGTCTTTATGTCTTCAAGCGTCGACCATCGGCCTACATCAACCATGTATTCGTCATACTCAATCGTTTCAATCACAGGAATTGGCCTTGGGAGCACACACCAAAGTACGAGATCACATTTCTGGCAAAGTGCATCATATTGACGAACGGCTATACATCGCCCTAAATCTAGCCAATACTCGGAGGACCAGGATTTGACCTCGATGCGAACTTCGCTGGCGTTGGCTCGATTCACGCTGATGTCACAAAATCGTTCTTTCGACAGGTCACGATAATGTGGGGTTAGTGCTAGCCCAGTGTCTCGAAGCCAAGTCTCAGTGGCAATCTCCCCGATTTTCCCTATGAGATGTGAACGTAGGCGATTGTTATAGTAGCCTCGAGCATTTCCCCATTTTGCTATCGACTGGCACGCCAAGTGATGTGCCTCTTGAACTTGCTGTCGCGACAAAGCAATGTTCATAATCATGAACCTAAGTCAGCAATTGTACCGCCTAAGCTTCATTCACCCAAAACCTCTCCTTTCCTGAACTCGGTGCGCGAGGCCATCCGGGTTCGCCATTTAGCCTATAGCACTGAGCAATTATACGTTTACTATATCACCGGTTTTATCCGGTTCCACGGCAGAAAACACCCCCGTGAGTTGGAGCTGGAAGAGGTGAGGGCCTACCTTACCGATCTGGCGGTAAATCGAAATGTATCGGCCTCAACGCAGAATGTGGCCTTTTCGGCCTTGCTGTTTCTGTACAAAACGGTACTTGATAGCCCCCTAGCCGAAAACATCAGGGACGTAAAAACCACCATGGTTTACACGCAAGTCTTGAGCCAGGGTGCAAAAGGCGTTCGTAGCCCGCTCGATTCATAGGGCTACCTCAGGCCCCCACACCGCCAGCACCTCCGCCAAGAGCCGCGCTCCTACCAGGGTCGAGAGGCCGCTGCTGTCCAGATTGGGGGCCAGTTCCACCAGGTCAAAGCCCACCAGTTCGTTTTGCGCCAGGGTTCGCCGCACCACCTGTAGGGCTTCGCTGTAGGTCAGGCCCTCCACCTCGGGGCTGCTGGTGCCGGGCAGGATGGAGGGGTCGAGCACGTCGGCGTCGAAGCTGATATAAACCTTCTTGCCCTGGGGAAGCTGATCCAACGCCCAGGCCAGGTTCTCCCGCGCCTTGGAGGCGGTAATCAGCGTGTGGCCCCTGGCTTTGGCCGCTCGGTAGGCCTCGAGGTTGGTGCGCAGGCCTCGCAGGCCGATCACGGTGATTTGCTTCAAACCCGGCAGTTCCTCCACTGCGCGGCGGAAGGGGCTGCTGTTGGAGTACCGGGTTCCATTCCTGCTGTCTGAGAAGTCCAGGTGGGCGTCGAGCTGGATCACGTATAGCTCGTCCAGGTCGTCGTAGGCCCGCAGTATGGGATACGTCACGGAGTGGTCGCCGCCCACGAACACCGGCAACCGAACCCGCTTCCTGAGCTCGCGGGCGGCCTCGGTGACGCGGCGGAAGGACTCGGCGTACTCGAGCTGCACCGGATCCACGTCGCCCGCGTCCACCAGGCTCAGGCCCCGCAGGCGGTAGGTCTCGGTCTCGAGGTCGAAAAAACCTTCCGGCCCCGGCGCGTAGCGCCCGCTGGCCTCGCGCAGGGCGTTGGGGGCAAAACGGGCGCCGGGGCGGTAGCCCACCGCAAAATCGTAGGGGATGCCCAGAAAACCCACATCGGCCGTCCAGGGCTCCAAGAGGGGGCGGTAGGGGGCTTTGAGGAAGGTGGCGGGGCCGGTGAAGGGCAACTCGCTGCTGCGCATGGGGATAGTCTATGTTGCCGTCACACTTTACCGGTGTCTATCGCCCGGTCAATCATCAGCCCAATCTCGCGGATCAGATGGATCAACATTCCAAAGCGCTGATCCTGGGTCAGGCCTTTCACGTAACGGGCGTAGATCTGCTGCATAATGACCCCCACCTTAAAAAGCCCAAAGACATAGTAAAAGATAATCCGCGAGACGTCGCGCCCGGTCTTTTCAGCGTAAAGCTCGACAAGCCCGGCCCGGGTCAGGTTGCCCGGCAGGTGGGTGAGCCCGAAGCTCTTGAGCCCGGGGGGATCGTCTTCCTGAGCCCAGTAGCCTAGGGTGGTACCCAGATCCATCAGGGGGTCGCCCAGGGTGGCCATCTCCCAGTCCAGCACCGCCACCACCTGCGAGAGGTCGGGGGCAAACATCAGGTTGTCGTATTTGAAGTCGTTGTGGATGAGGGCCGCCCCCGATACCGGAGGCATCTGGGCAGCCAACCACGCCATGGCCCGCTCCATGCCGGAAATCTCCTCGGTGCGGGCCTTCTGGTAGCGCTCTGCCCAGCCCCGCACCTGCCGCTCCACGTAGCCCTCGGGCCGGCCCAGGTCGGCCAGACCGGCTTTGGCATAGTCCAGGCCGTGCAGCTCGACCAGCGCATCCAGGGCAGCCTCGCAAATTCCCCGCATGAGCGCCGGGGTCAGGCCTTCTGGGGGCTGGGTGCGCAAAATCACCCCTTGCAGGCGCTCCATAACGTAAAACGAGGCCCCCAGTATGCTCTCGTCGGCGCAGTACAGCAGGGGCCTGGGCACCCTGGGGTAGACCGGCTTCAGGGCCGAAAGAATGCGGTACTCCCGGCCCATGTCGTGGGCGGTTTTGATGTTGGCCCCAAAAGGCGGGCGGCGCAACACCAGCTCTTGCTCGCCCAGCCTGAGCAGGTAGGTAAGGTTGGAGAAGCCGCGGGGAAACTGCAGGACCTCCAGATCCCCCTTTGCCCCAGGTAAGTTCTTCAGCAAATAGCTTTGCAGCCGGGCTATGTCCAGCTCTTCACCGGGCCGGATGGTGGCGGGTTGGTCGGTCATGGTACTAAAATTACAGGGAAACCTCGAGGCCATACTCCTTCAGCGCAGCCCGGGCCACCACGGTTTTGTGCACCTCGTCGGCCCCATCGTAGATGCGAGCGGCCCGCTCGTGGCGGTAGAAGAACGATAGCGGCAGGTCGTCGGACATACCCAGGCCGCCGTGCACCTGAATAGCCCGATCCAGCACCCGCTGCAGCACACCGGCCACAAAGTACTTGATCACCGAGATTTCCACCCGGGCCCCCTCCGCCCCCTGCTGTTGCACCTTTTCGGCAGCGTCCAGCACCATCAGCCGGGCGGCATGAATTTCGGCCTTGGAATCGGCGATCATGTGCTGGATGGCCTGCCGCGAGCCCAAGGGCTTGCCGGGGGCGAGTTCTCGCCGGGCGGCGTGTTTGCACATCAGCTCGAAGCTGCGCTGGGCAATGCCAATCCAGCGCATGCAGTGGTGGATGCGCCCCGGCCCCAGCCGCTCTTGCGCGATGGCAAAACCCCTGCCGCGCTCGCCCAGCAGGTTTTCTTTAGGTACCTGCACATTATGGAGCCGGATCTCCGAGTGGCTCATCCAGTCCTCGCCCTGTTCGCCCATCACCGAAATTTTGCGCACGTGCTGGAAGCCGGGCGTGTCAATAGGGACGATAATCTGGCTGGCCCGGGCGTAGGGATTGGGCTGATCGGGGTCGGTAATGCACATCACGATGCAAAAAGCTGAGCCCTCGAAGCCGGTGGTGTACCATTTGTGGCCATTGAGCACCCAGTGGTCGCCCTCGAGCACCGCGGTGGTGTTCATCCAGACCGGGTTGGAGCCGGGGTATTCGGGCTCGGTCATGCCAAAAGAGCTGCGGATTTCGCCCGCCGCAAGGGGCTTCAGGAAGCGCTCTTTTTGCTCGGGGGTGCCGTGCTTGAGCAGTACCTCCATGTTGCCGATGTCGGGGGCCTGGGTGTTGAAGGCGTAGTGGCCCAGGGGGCTTCGGCCCAGTTCTTCGGAAAGCCGGGCAAACTCGGTCAGGCTCAATCCCATACCCAGGGGCGCTTGCAGCGGGGGCAGCCACCAGCCCTGGGCCTTGACCTTCTGGCGAACCTTGTGGAGTTCGGGCAGTACAGCTTTGAAACCATGCCGGAAGAGGGTGGGCTCGAGGGGCACAATTTCTTCCTGTACAAAAGCCCGAACTTCCTCAACCAGATCGGATGTGCTTGTGGTCATTTGGCCTTAGTGTAGCAGTTTGTTCGCAAGCAAAAAGGGCGCACCTGGTGCGCCCTTGGGGCTGAGTCTGGCTACGCTTTAGGCTGCGGGTAGCCTTCGCGCTCCAGCACCACCCGGGCAATCTGACGGCGCAGATCCACCAGATCCTGAGGCTCGTGCTTGGTCAGGCGGCGGGCCGCCGAGGCCATCAGGCGCATATCGTCGCCCTCGGCCAACCGGGGCAGGATTGAGAGCGCAGCCGCCTGAGCACGGTCGAGGGCCTGGTACAGGTACAACTGGGCCATTTCGGCATAGACCTTATCGCCCAGCTTGCGGGCCCTGAGCAGAGCACTCTCGGCAGCGAAAGTGTCCATCAAGATGTCGGCTGCCACGGCCAGCACTTCCTGCTCTTCTTCAATCTTCTTACCGTACTTGAGGGCAGCCAGGCCTAAGACCGCCAGGGCCAGCTTCTTGAGGCCCTCGAGCTGAGCCAGCTCTTTATCTTCGGGCTCCTCGAAAGAAGGCTCCAGCAAATCTTTTTGCAACTTCATGGCCGCATCGAAAAGCGGCAGCTCGCCCTTCATGGCGCGGCGCAGCAGCATGCCCGGAATCAGGAGGCGGTTAATTTCGTTGGTGCCCTCGAAGATGCGGTTGATGCGGCTGTCACGGTAGGCCCGCTCGATTTCGTATTCGGCCGAATAGCCATAACCGCCGTGAATCTGCACCCCCTCGTCTACCACGTAGTCCAGCACCTCCGAGCCCAGCACCTTGATGATGCTGGCCTCGATGGCGTATTCCTCGATGCCGGCCAGCACCGCCTCGGCCGCATTCGCTTTATCGAGGCTGGATAGGGCCTCGTCAATCATGCCCATGGTGCGGTAAACCGCACTCTCACCCGCAAAAATGCGGGCGGCCATCTCGGCCAGTTTTTGCTTGATCAGGCCGAAGTTGGCAATAGGCTGACCAAAGGCCACACGCTCTTTGGCGTATCTGGCCGAGAGGGCCAGCGCCCCCTTAGAGCCTCCAATGGCCCCCGCGCCCAGCTTGTAGCGCCCCACATTGAGCACGTTAAAGGCAATTTTGTGCCCTTTGCCCAGCTCGCCCAGCACGTTCTCCACCGGCACCTTCACGTCTTCCAGGAAGACCTGGCGGGTGCTGGAGGCCTTGATGCCCATCTTCTTTTCTTCACCACCCAGCCGCAAGCCCGGAGTATCGCGCTCGACCAGGAAGGCGGTTAGGCCCTCCGGCGTCTTGGCGAAGATGGTGAAGAGGTGGGCAAAGCCCGCGTTGGAGATCCACATCTTGGTGCCGTTGAGGATGTAGTGCTTTCCATCTTCGGAGAGCTCGGCCCGGGTCTTGGCCCCCATGGCGTCGGAGCCGGACTGCGGCTCGGTGAGGCAGTAGGCAGCAATGAGTTCGCCCGAGACCAGCTTGGCCAGGTATTTGTCTTTTTGCTCTTTGGTGCCCCAGTAAACCAGGGGCAACAGGCCAATACTGGTCTGAACACCATAGGACACACTGAATCCGCCCGTGCCGGCCAGGGCTTCGGCAATTACCGTACTTACCGTTTTGGGCAGGTCCAGGCCACCATACTCTTCCGAGACCTCGACCCCCAGCAAGCCCAGCTCGCCGCACTTTTTGAGCAGGGGGATGTTGTGCTCGAGGGCCCCGTGCTCCAGGGCTTCCGCCAACGGCCGGTACTCCTTCTCCACAAACTGCCGCACGGTCTCCTGAATCATGCGGGTGGTGTCGTCGAAGTCTTCCGGCGTAAAGATGTGTTCGGGCTTTTCCAGTAGCCAGCCGCCGCCTTTGGTGGAGAGTTTCTTGTCTGCGATCACAACCGACCTCCGCTTTTTTGACCTATTACAAACTTATACTGAGTCAAAGTTTAGCGTCAAATCCGCGAACCGTCAATCTGGAATGACTCGTTCCCGGAGCAACTTTCGTGCAACGCCGTCTTCTACTGAAGTTACACTCAAGGCCAGCGAGCGGCGGTGAGGGTAAAGCGGCGGTCTTCTTCAGCGATGAGCTGTTCCCCTTCCCAAAGCTGCCAGCGTAGGGCATAGGTACCTGGGGCCACTGGGGGTAGCTTGAAGCGGTAGATCACATCGAGCCAAGTGGTGTAGCGAAGCACCTCAAAACCCTGCTGATCTCGCTCAAAACGGCCGCACTGGAGCTTATACAGGGCTTGTTCCAGACTCACCCCAAAGCCCGGCGGCGCCTCCAGTAGAACGACTCGCACATCGGCTGGTTTTTCGTCGCTGGACGCAAAACGACAGCGCTCTACCGGGTTGGCAAATGGCGGGGATGCCCTGGAGGATAGGCCCACCTCGAGGGTGATAAAAAATCCAAACCCAGAAGGGCCACGGGCCACCGCCGTCCAGCGGCGCTCCTCATAGCGCTTTAGGCCGTAAAGGGGCTGGCCTGCAGGACTGGTGAAAATGGGGAAATCTTCCAGGTTGTACGTGTAGTAGGGCACACTGCCCAAATAGGTGGGCGCGCAAGCTGCCAGCCACAACACCAAAGCTAACCCGGCGTATCGCACATCTATAGCCTAGCACCATAGTCCAGCACTTTGATTGGAGCTTCAGGCTTGGGCAAACACCTCAAAAACCCCCGCCGCGCCCATCCCGCCGCCAATGCACATGGTCACCATCCCCAACCCGCCCCCGCGCTTTGCGAGTTCGTGGATGAGTTGGGTGGTGAGCTTGGCGCCCGTAGCACCCAGGGGGTGACCCAGGGCAATAGCCCCTCCGTTGACGTTGACCTTCTCGGGGTTCATCTGGAGCTCCGCCATAACGGCCAGCACCTGCGCGGCAAAGGCTTCGTTGAACTCGATGAGCTTGAGGTCGTCCAGGCCAATACCGGCTTTGGCCAAAGCCTTGGGCACCGCCTTGATGGGCCCCACCCCCATGATGTCCGGTTCCACCCCGCCCGTCGCAAAAGAAATAAAGCGGGCCAGCGGCTTCAGGCCCAGCGCCTGAGCTTTGTCTGCACTCATCACCAGCAGGGCCGCCGCCCCGTCGGAGTAAGGCGAAGCATTGCCTGCCGTCACGGTACCGCCCTCCTTGAAAGCGGGGCGCAGTTTGGCGAGGCGCTCGAGGCTGGTGTCGGCCCGGGGCAGCTCGTCCTTGGAGAAAAGGGTTTCCTCTACCTGCTTTTTGCTGCCCTTCCAGTGCACTTTCTTCACCGGGATGGCCACAATCTGATCGTCGAAGGCCCCCCGGGCCTGGGCTTCCATGGCTTTCTGGTGGCTGCGCAACGCCCAGGCATCCTGCTCGGCGCGGCTGACCCCCCAGCGTTCGGCCACCCGCTCGGCGGTATAGCCCATGCCGATATAGGCCTCGGTCAGCTCAGGGTGGAGCTGGGTGTGGTAGCCCGACATGGGCACCTGGCTCATCATTTCTACCCCGCCGGCCAAAACCACCTCGTTCATGCCGGACATAATGGCTTGAGCCGCATAGGCCACACTTTGCAGGCCCGAGGAGCAGAAGCGGTTGATGGTGGCTGCCGAGACCTCCACCGGAAAACCGGCCCGCAGCATGGAGAGCCGGGCCACGTTGAGACCCTGGCTGGCCTCGGGCATGGCGCAGCCCCACTGGATATCCTCGATGAGGGCAGGGTTCAACCCAACCTTTTCCACAGCCGCCTTCATCACTGTGGCCGAAAGGTCAATCGGGTGCACCGAGGCCAAACTTCCATCGCTTTTGCCGCGCCCCACGGCGCTGCGAACTGCACTGACGATTACGGCTTCTCTCATCACAACTCCTTATCGGCTTTATTTATGTAGAGGGTCTTTTCAAAGCTGGCATGCACCACACCCCAAGCATCAACGAGCTCTACAGGGTACACGCGGTCAATGGAGGGGTTCTCATCCAGCTTCTGACGAATCACCCCAAGTTCCTTATCTGTAAGCACAATGCGGGCAAACAGGGTGGTTCTTCCGGGCTTACGAAAACGAATGGAGGCTGCCTTGTCCCAGACAACATAACCCTGCCCCAGGTTTTTGATAAGCATCAGCATGTAGATGGGGTCTATTGCGCCATATAGGCTGCCGCCAAATAGGGTGCCCACGTAGTTGCAGGTACGCCAGTTGAGCGACAACGCCACGTGCACCTCTCTCCAGTCCGGGGCAGTATAAATGACCCGCCCCCCCGTACCCCTGTACGCAGGAAAAAGGTTGAAGCTCCACCGCCACAACCGACTGCGCCAGGACTCGGGCTTGGACCTCGAGAAAGGCAGGGTCATTGCAAACTCCACAAGCAACTCGCTCTATAGAGGCTAGTTTCGCAGGGGCTTTCCGGTCTTGAGTGTGTGGGCGATGCGCTCCTGGGTTTTCTTGGTGCCCAGGAGTTTCAGGAAGCCCTCGCGTTCTAAATCCAGAATGTCCTGCTCCGTCACTTCGCGGGCGGGCCCGTCCCCGCCACAAAGCACATAGGCCACGGCATTCCCTACCACCACATCGTGCTCGCTGGCCTGTTTGGCTTCCTGGAACTGCCAGAGGGCATAGCGCAGGTTGCCCAACCCCTCGGCACCCAGGGCACGGATTTTCATGGGGGCCTGGGGTACAAAGTCAGGGGCCATAAACAGCACCCGCCGCTTGGCATCGGCAATCAGGCGGTCGCGGTTCATGCTGATGCCGTCCCCTTGCCGCAGGAAGCCCATATTACGCGCTTCCAATGCGCTGGTGGAGGTCTGGGCCAGCATGATCATCTGAAAGGCTCGCTTAACGCCTTCGAACAGGTCGATCTCAGGCCCATAGGCCGAAAGCTCCTGGGTGAAGCGGAAGAGCATCTCCTTGGTGCCGCCACCGCCCGGCAACAGCCCCACGCCGGTCTCGACCAGACCCATATAAAGCTCGGCGTGGGCTTGAATGGCGCTGCTGTGCAGGCTGAACTCGGCCCCCCCGCCCAGGGTGAGGCCAAAGGGCGCGGCCACCACCGGGAAAGGGGCCCGGCGCAGGCGCATGGCGGTCTGCTGGAAGCGGCGGGTGGCGAGCTCGAGGTCATCCCAGGCCCCTTCCTGGGCCGCCATCAAAACCAGGGCCAGGTTGGCTCCGGCGCTGAAAGTGCGGGGGTCTTCGTGCCCAATCACCAGCCCTGCGTAGCCCTGGGCCTCCACCCAGTCCAGGGCTTTATGCAGTCCGCCGATGGAGCCCTCACCCCAGGTGCCCATCTTGGCGCGGTTCTCGAAGAGGGCCACCCCATCGCCCAGGTCGAGCAGGGCGTAGTCTTTGCTTTCTAAAAGTGTCCGGCCCGCACCCTTGACCTGCGCCAGCCGGATGACCCCTTCCTCGTGCGGGATAGGGTGGTACTGGCCGTCGAAGCCCAGGTAGGTACCGTCCTTATAAAAACGGCCCTGGGCCTTCTTGAGGAGTTCCGGCTCGTTCAGGCCCAGCTCGGCAAAGCCCCGGCGCAGATAGTCCAGGCCCACCGCGTCCATGTTCTTGAAGGGGCCTTGCTCCCAGGCAAAGCCCCACTCCAGGGCCCGGTCTACCGAGACGATATCGTAGGCAATTTCCGGGGCCTTCTCGAGGGCGTAATGGGCATTGATCAAGAACAGCTTGCGGGCAAAGGCGCCGTACTTGCCGGGCAGCTCACCGACCTTCTGGAGCCGCTCATTCAGGGGCAGATCCTTGATGGCTCCTATCTCGTCCAGGCGCAGCTTTTGCTGGGGCTTATACTCGCCGGTCTGGTAGTCGTAGGTGAAGATGTCCTTTCCGACCTTCTTGTAGAAGCCCGCGCCGGTCTTGTCGCCCAGGTGGTTTTGAGCAATCAGGTTTTCCACCCAGTTGGGCATGGCGAAGTCTTCGCCGGTGGTGTGCGAGAGTTCCGTTGAGACCAGCTTCAGCACGTCCAGGCCGGAGATGTCGCCGGTGCGGAAGGTGGCGCTCTTGGGGCGGCCTACCAGCGGGCCGGTGAGGGCATCGACTTCGTCGATGGTAAGGCCCTCGGACATCATCAGGCGCATGGCCTGGGTCATGCCGAACACCCCCAGCCGATTGGCGATGAAGCCGGGCGCGTCCTTACAAAGGACGGTACCCTTGCCCAGAATACGCTCGCCAAACTGGCGCATGGCTTCCAACACGGCCGGGTCGGTGTCGGGGGTGGGGATCAGCTCTAAAAGGTGCAAGTAGCGTACCGGCGCAAAGAAGTGCGTACCCAAAAAGCGCTTGCGGAAGGCCTCGCCCCTCCCCTCCAGAAGCGTTTTCATGGGAATGCCGGAGGTATTGGAGCTCACGATGGCCCCTGTACCCAGGGCCTCGAGCCGGGCAAACAGGGCCTGCTTGGGCTCTGGCTTCTCGATGATGACCTCCACGATCCAGTCGCAGTCCTTTAGCTTTTCCAGCTCTTCGGTGGTACCCAGCTCGATAAGGGCGGCCCGGCTTTTGTCCATGAAGCTGGCCGGTTTGCTTTTGAGCTGGCGCTCGAGGCCTTTTTTGACCAGCTCGAGTTTGTCTTCCTGGCCAGGTATATCCAGCATGACCACCGGCACCCCTGCGGAGGCCGCCAGTGCTGCTATCGCGCCACCCATCGTGCCCGAACCCACCACACCGATCTTCTTGATTCGCATTGTTTCCTCCCGGCTGCCAAAAATCAGCGAAGGTAACCTGCCATCGCAGATTATTTTTATACCGAGTCAAAGTTTATAACAAGTTACGTAGCTAGTCCAGCCAAAAATGTCACCATTCATTATGCTCTTTTCAGATGAACTAGTCAGAAAACAGTTTTGATCATAAACTCTGTGCATGTCGGCACGCTTACGTGAGCGCATCAAGAACCTTCTTGAGCAAACTCTCAAAAATTGTGAGCTCGATGAATACGTGATTGAGTCTGAATATTTATCCCCTCTTGGAAGCGCTATTCGAGAAGCTGAGAGGAGGATTGACATTGCTGTCCTAAAAAAAGACAAAAACGATCTCAAGCCCTATCTTTACATCGAATGTAAGGAACAAAAAACCAGCGGCTCAGCAGAAGACAAATTGTTCAGGGCTCTGGAAGAAGCCAAACGAGACCGGCTGCTTGGCGTTCATTCCATTGTGGTATTTGCCGGAGCAGGATTTCGCCAGTCATATGAAAGGTGGGCAATGGTAGAAGGGTTCGTGCGTGAAGAATACGCAGACCTCTGGTTTAAGCGATTTTTTTGCAGAGACTAGGGAGATACATGGTAGCTGAACCATTATTTCGGATGAGTCTATCACCCCTTCTGAAGTGGGCCGGAGGAAAGCGCTGGTTGGTAAAGCATCTAGAACCCTACTGGCGCATTCACCGCCACCGCATCTTCGTAGAACCCTTCGTAGGCGGAATGGGCGTAACGCTGGGTTTACTACCAGAGAAAGCGTTACTTAATGACGCCAACTACCACCTTATCAACTTTTATGAGTGGGTTCGCCGTGGTTTGAACATAGATATTCCCTTAGTTTATGACAGGGACATCTACCTATCTCACCGTGCCCGTTTCAACCGGCTCATCAGAGAAGGTAAAGCCGATACAGCAGAAGCCGCAGCACTGTTCTACTATCTCAACCGCACTGGCTACAACGGCCTTTGTCGCTTTAACGCTTCAGGTGAATTCAACGTTCCCTTCGGTAAATACAAAACTATCAATTATCAAACAGATTTCACCGCTTACAAACAAACATTCCGTGGATGGGAGTTCACATCTGGTGACTTCAGCAAAATGGAGTTCGACTCTGATTCATTTGTCTATGCTGACCCTCCATACGATGTCGAGTTTACTCACTACAGCCCAGGGGGATTCTCGTGGGCAGACCAGGTTAGGCTGGTTGAGTTTTTGGAGCCACATCGCGGGCCCGTGATTATTTCCAATCAACTTACCGACCGAATTTATGTTCTGTACAAGAAGTTTGGTTATTCTGTCAGAACTTTGTCTGCGCCGCGACGTATCAGTTGCAATGGCAATCGTCAGGATGCGCTTGAAGTTTTAGCCTTCAAGAATATAGAGCCCTGAGCCAGTCCACTATCAACCTCGACCAGCCCTCGAGCCCTTCATAAATCGCCTGAATATCGGCTTGAGCAGCCAGACGGCCCTCGAGCTTTTCCGCCTCCTGCACCCGGGGCTCGTCTTCAGACTCCACTACAAACACCACACCCGCGTGCACGCAGCTGACCGGCGTATCGGACATCACGATCAGGCCCACTGGCTCAGCGCTGTAGCGGCGCACCCCTACCTCCTCCAGCAGCTCACGGCGCAGACCCTCCAGCAAGGGGCTGGCCTCCGGGCCGCGCTGGTCCTGGGGGTTGATGTGGCCGCCCACCCCAAGGGTGTAGAGGTTATGCAAACGGGCCTCCCCGCCTCCCCGGGTGCGCCGCATCAGAAAGTGGCGGGCCTGGTAGCGCACCAGGGCGTAGGGGATGATCTGCCGGTAGCGGGGGTCTTCTTCAGCCTGTGCGCGTTCCATGAAGAAGCCCTCAAGTTCGATTCTCTTGAGCAGTTCGGGCTCGAGGGGAATAAGGGTATCCCTTGCAGGCGGGAACGCCTTTGCTGGAAGCACATAGACCTGTTCCATGCGGCTCAACATACCATCAGTCCAGGGGGGCTTCCCGGCCCTCGAGCCAGACCTTGTGTACCTTGGCCTCGCCATGCAGGGTGAAGAGCGACCCCAGTAGCTGCTCCACGGAGTCTAGCTGACGGAAATGGACTTCCAGGGTGCTCCTTTCCTCGGGCTTGAGCCAGACCACATCGGCAGCCTTGCCCAGCGCAAAACTACCGACTTCCTCGCCCAGGCCCAGAATTTCGGCGCCCGCCTGGGTCGCCAGATAGAGCAGGTGGGCGGGGGTCAGGTTCACACCGTCCTGGGCATAGCGCTGGGCAATGTAGGCCGTAAGACCCTCCTTCAAAAGGCTGAATCCGGTGCCACCCCCCACGTCCGAACCCAGCGCAAAGCGCACCCCGAAACGCAGGTGACGATGCATAGGAAAGATGCCGCTGCCGATAAAGGCGTTGGAGCTAGGACAGTGAGCCACGGCAGCCCTCACCTCGGCCAGCCGCTGCAGTTCTGGCTCGGTAGGGTGCACGTTGTGGGCAAACACCGAACGCTGCCCTACCAGGCCAAAGCGATCGTAGGTCTGGAGGTAGTTTTTACTCCAGGGGAAAAGCTCCGCCACGGTACGTATCTCCTCGGTGTTCTCGTTGAGGTGGGTGGTGAAGTGCAGGTCGGGGTGCTCTTGCAGAAGGGTCTGGCAGACCTCGAGCATAGCCTCCGAAGCCGAGAGCGCAAAGCGCGGTGTAACCGCGTAGCGCAGCTTGCCCCGGCCATGAAAGCGCCGGATGAGCATTTTTTGCTCGGTGTAGCTCTGCTCGGGGGTGGTGTGCAGTTGGGGCAGCAGCAGGCGATCCGAGCAGACCTGGCCGGCTATAACACGAAGCCCTGCGTCCAGGGCGGCTCCGAAAAGGTTGGCGGTGGCCCCCTGGAAGTGCGAGCCAAACACCAGGGCCGTGGTGGTGCCGTTGCGCAGAAGCAGCTTGACGAACTCCCGGGCCAGCTCGCGGGCCAGCTTGTTGTCGGCAAGCTGGGCTTCTAAAGGCAAGGTGCGCTTTTCCAGCCAGTCGAGCAAAGAGTAGCCCATGGCCCCGATTACGCGGGTTTGCGGGTAATGCACATGGGTATCCACCAGCCCCGGCAGCAAGATCCCCTCGCGGCAGTCCTGCACCCGTGCACCAGGAAACTGCCGGGCCACCTCGGCAAAACTGCCCACAGCCGCAATCCGGCCTTCGGCAATCGCCAGCCCACCATCGGAAAAGGCTTGCAGCGCACTGGTCTCGCGAAAAGGGTTTTTGGGCGTATGAACCACCAGGCCACGCAATATTAAGATCATGCCGCACTATTCTAACCAGCCCTACACTCGGGCCACCCCTGCACCGGGAGCAGGGGGGACTGCCTGTTTTTTCTGAAAACTGCTTTGGGCTTTTAGCCTTCAGCTTTCGACCGCCAGCGGCACCAGGGTTCCCTTGTGCACGTCCACCAGCCCGTAGTCGGTCAGGCGAAGCTCGGGAATCACCGCCAGGCCCAGGAATGAAAGCACCATGTAGGGATCGGGCAGGGTGACGCCCAGTTGCCGGGCGGCGGCCTCGAGGGCCTGTAGCTTGGCGTTGACCTGTTCTAAGGGCTCGTCGGTAATCAGGCCCGCAATGGGCAGGGCCAGCTCGGCCAGCACCTCGCCGTCGGCCACGGCAATCATGCCCCCACCCAGGGCCTGAAGCCTCTGAGCCGCCGTCACTATATCGTCATCCGAGACCCCTACCGCCATCAGGTTGTGGTGGTCGTGGCCTACCGTGCAGGCCAGCGCCCCTTTTTGCAGCCCAAAGGCCGTTACCAGGCTCTTACCGATCTGGCCGTTTTTGCCGTAGCGCTCGAGGCAGACGAGCTTGGCCAGGTCGCGCGCGGGGTCGGCCACTACTTCTCCGTTGCGCACGGTCGGCTCGGTATGCTCCTCGGCGGTCAGTACCTGGTGGGGAATGGCCCGCACCACCCGGGCCTTGCCGGGAAAAGCCGGAATCCGCAGGTCTTGGGGCCGCAGTGCGGGTAGTTTGACCGTGCCGGAAACCGCCGCCGAGACCCTGGTTTTGGGCAGCTCAACCCGGAGCCGCCCCTGCTCGGCCACCAGGCGGCCCCGCTGGTAAACCTGGGCGGCTTGAAAGGTTTGCAAATCGTCTAGGACCACCAAATCGGCCTGGAAGCCCGGCGCCACCGCACCCCGGCGCATAAGCCGGTAGTGGCGGGCCACATTCCAGCTTCCGGCGCGAATGGCATAGGCAGGGCCTGCTCCCAAGGCAATGGCCTTGCGCACCAGGAAATCCACCCCCCCCTCGCGCAGCAAGTCCGA
Organism: Meiothermus sp.; assembly: GCF_026004115.1. Taxonomy (NCBI): domain Bacteria; kingdom Thermotogati; phylum Deinococcota; class Deinococci; order Thermales; family Thermaceae; genus Meiothermus; species Meiothermus sp. The sequence continues at coordinate 12,406 of NZ_BPIM01000003.1, read as the reverse complement.
AGGCAGCCGGTCGTCGGTCACCAGCCCGATGCGGTCGGCGTACTGGGGTTTCAGGAGCGGTGCCAGGGCCTCGAGGTTGCGGGTAGTCGAGCCTTCGCGCACCATCAGAAAGCAACCTGCCTCGAGCTTGGCCCTGCCCTCCTCCAGGGTGGTGCTTTCGTGGTCGGAGGCGATACCGGTGGCCAGGTAGCCCTGCAAAGGCCGCCCGGTCAGGGTGGGGGCGTGGCCCTCGGGCGACTTGCGGAAGCGTTCGGCCAGCAGTACCTTGCTTAGTTCGTGTGCATCAGCGGCCAGAATGGCCGGAAAGCTCATCAGCTCGGCCACCCCCACCACCCGCGGATGGGCCAGCAAATGCTCTATTTCGGTCTGGCCCAGCGTGGCCCCGCTGGTTTCCAGGGGGGTAGAGGGCACCGAGGACGGCACCGTGATCCAGACCTCAAGCGGCAGCCCTTCGCTGGCCTCCATCAGCCACTCAATCCCCGCTACCCCTGCCACGTTGCCAATTTCGTGGGGGTCGGTTACCACCCCGGTCACGCCCCGCGGCACCACGCCACGGGCATACTCGGCGGGCGAGACTAGGGAGCTCTCGAGGTGTACGTGCCCATCAATCAGCCCCGGAGCCACCACGCGGCCCTCTAAATCCAGTACCTCGAGGGCCTCGGCCCCGGCATACTCCGGGCCCACCGCCGCCACCAGGGGGCCGGCCAGCAGGATGTGGGTGGGCTGCACGGTCAGGCTAAACACATTGACGAGGCGCACATTCTTCAAAAGCAAGGTTCCCGGACGGCGGCCCATGGCTGCGTCCACTGCGTACTGGAGATCGGATAGCGTGATGCTCATGTTGTGTGCATGGTAACGGTAAGCCTGAAGTCATCGCAACTTGAGCTTTGCGAGTGCGCCCCTGCTATGCTTTTAGCCTTCGGCTTTAGAGCGCTCCAGGCAAAATTCGAGCCATCCGGGATCAGGGCGGTTTAGCGCTCATACCAGATTCGGTTGATTCGTTACCGTTCGGTAACGAATCAACCGGGCCGAAGGTATCCGCGTAGCGGAGGGCGATACCGCCCCAGGAATCCCTTGTCCTGAACAGAACCGTGTCTGCCCATCCAGGCGGCTAGATCTGCGAAGAGCGCGTTAGGCTTTTGGCGATGGGGTCAGCAAAAAACCAGGAGCAGGTCTGCCCCTGGTCGCAGGATAGGTCCGGCTTATTTGGGTTCGTCCGGCACCGGGCCGACCACCCCGGGGGCCACCCACTGCATTTCGTTGAGTTCCTTGACGGTCATCTTGCGCCCCGCCGGTACGCGCAGCACCCCATTGCGGTCACGGATGGGGCCCGTGAAGGGGTCCCATCTGGGGTTGGCGCTCTGGATATCCTTATAGAGCTCCATCACCCGGTCATATACGCTCATGCGCTTGCCGCTCACGCTCAGGGTCGCCTGCTTGAGGGCCGCCTCGAACTTGGGGTTGATGGGCATGCCCACCTGGGCCCCCAGCATGACCGCTTTTTCCTTGGCAAGCCACCAGTAGTCTACGTTTTGCAGGTTATTGGGGGTGTAGGTGCCGTTCTGGACTTTCTTCAGGATGTCGATGTAGATAACGCTCCAGTCCACCAACTGGCCCGAGACCACGTAGTCGGGGGCGTACTTATACATGGAGTTGTAGTGGCTGAAGCTGGGCACCTTGCGCCGGGCCGCAGTCTGGATGACGGTGGCGGTGTCCTCGGTGAAGGCCAGAATGTCGTTGCCCTCGGCCATCAGGGCCTCGGCAGCTTCGCGAGCTTTGACGGGATCGAACCAGGCATTAATCCACTTTACGTTCACCGTAGCCCGCGGGTTAACCGCACGCACCCCCAGAGCAAAAGCCGAGATATGGCGCTTGAGTTCAGGGATGGGGAAGGCTGCTACATAGCCTACCTTGCCGCTCTTGGTGAGGGCCCCGGCCATCAGGCCGTTCAGGTAGTAAATCTGGTAGAAGTCGGCCATGTAGGTGAGCATGTTGGGCGCCCGCTTGAAGCCGGATGCGTGCGCAAAAATTACGTTCGGGTACTTTTTGGCAGCCTCGAGGGTCGGATCCATGAAGTCGAAGGAGGTGGTAAAAATCACGTTACAACCCCCCGAGACCAGCCGGTCTACCGTGGCCAGGGTATCGGCCGGCTTGACCGACTCCACGTACTGGGTGCTAAGACCCGGAATGGCCTTTTCTGCCGCCCGGCGGGCCTCATCGTGGGCGTAGGTCCAACCCACATCGCCAATGGGGCCCACGTAAATGAAGCAGGCCTTCAGGTTGGCCTGCTGGGCCATCCCCATACCCAGAACCAAGGTCACTACAATGCCCAACAACCAAGTCTTTCTCATGCAACCCCTCCTGCTGCCCTTGCCCACATGCCCTTGTGGGTTTCGGGCCGATGCCATGGTTTTAGCGTTCGCCCCGCCGATAGGGTTTTCCCAGCGCTTCAGGGGCGTTGCCCTGCTGCCCACGCAGCCCTGACAAAGCCAGCACAAGTATAACCAGAAGGTAGGGCAGGCTCGCAAACAGCTCCGAGGGAATGGCCCCCTGCCCTTGCAGCCTGAACTGAAGGTAGTACAAAAGGCCAAAAAAGACCGCGCCAAATACCGCCCTTAGAGGGCTCCAGCCCACGAAAATCACCAGCGCTACGGCAATCCAGCCCAGCCCGGCGGTCATGCCATCGGTCCAGGAGGGGCGGTAGACCAGCGAGAGATAGGCCCCTGCCAGCCCCGCCAGCGCCCCTCCCGCCGCCACCGCCGCATAGCGCACCGCCAGCACATTGATCCCCAGCAGGTCGGCGGCGGCGGGGTTTTCGCCCACCGAGCGAAGCGAAAGGCCCGTTTTGGTTGCGTAGAACACAAAGGCCAGCAGCAACGCCAGGCCAATGGCCCCCAGCGTGAAGGGCCATTCGGGCGGCTGGTTGAAGAGGGGCTGTCCCTCGAAACGCTTACCTAGCAGACCTGCCGAGCCCAGGCCCAGCATGGTCAGGGCCAGACCGGAGACGAACTGGTTGGCCCGCAGGGTGATGGTAACGAAGCCGTGCAACAAAGCCGCTACCGCACCGGCCAGCATGGCGGCCAGCACGGCCAGCCAGAGGTTGCCATCTCCCACCCCGCTGCCAAAGGCCACGGCAAAACCGGCCAGGGCCCCCAAGGCCATCATCCCCTCCACCCCCAAGTTCACCACCCCGGCCCGTTCGTTCAGGATGGCCCCCAGACAGGCAATGAGCAAGGGCGTGCCGAAGGAGAGGGCTCGAGCGAGGGCGTTTAGAATTTCTTCCATATCGGTGCCTCAGGTCAAAGAATAGCGGCGCTTTACCGGCCCCAGCGCACGCGGTTGCGGAGAAAAACCTCCGAGGCAATCAAGCACATCAGCATAACGCCACTAAAAACATCCACGATGCGAAAGGGCATGTTGAGGCTCACCTTGAGCAGGTCGCCCCCGGCCAGAATCAGGCCCATCAGGGGGGCGGTGAGGAGCACCAGCGCCGGGTTACCCCGGGCCAGCCAAGCCACAATAATGGCGGTAAAGCCATAGCCGGAGGAGAGCTGCCCCGGCTCTATTAGGCGGTGGTGGATGCCGGCAATTTCGCCTACCCCGGCCAGCCCCGCCAATCCACCCGTAATCAGCGCTACCCAGAGGATAACCCGGCCTCCGGGGATGCCCAGGTAGCGGGCCGCACCCGGATTCTCTCCCACCACCCGCATCTGAAAGCCGATGGGGGTGCGGACCAGCATCAGCTGCAAGACCAGCGCCAACACCACCCCTAAAAGCAAGGTGGGCCAGTGGACGTTGGTTCCGGGGAGCACCGCAATCTGCTGGTACTCGGCGAAGCGGTCGGAATAGATGTAGCCCCGAGCATCCTTCCCCTTCCAGGGGCCGTTAATCAGAAAAATCACCAGCGACTGGGCCACATAGTTGAGCATCAGGGTGGTGAGGATCTCGTTGACGCTCAGACGGGTTTTGAGCCAGGCGGCCAGCAAGCACCACCACGCCCCGCCCAAAGCCCCGGCCAGCCCCATTCCCAGTAGGCTGAGCCAGGGGGGCAGGGGCACGAACAGGGCCACCCCCGCAGCAAACACCGCCCCCAGCAGCAGTTGGCCTTCGGCCCCAATGTTAAAGAACTGGGTGCGAAAGGCCAGGGTCAGGCCCACCCCAATGAGCAGCAAGGGAATGCTGCGGCGCAAAATTTCCTGCCAGCCCTTGGCGTCTAGCAGGGTACCCGAGAGCATGGCGCGGTAGGCCTCGAGCGGATGGAGTCCATAGGCCGCAAAGAGCCCGCCCACCAGTACAAAGGCCACCCCCAAAGCGGCCAGCGTGACCCCTAGCACGCGGTAGCGGGAGGGGCTTTCCAGGGGCTCGAGCCTCACGCCTCACCTCCGGTCATCAAAAGCCCCACCTGTTCACGGGAGATTTGACCCACCGGGTAGGGGCCCCGCAGCCTCCCCTGGTAGAGCACCGCAATCCGGTCGGATAGCGAGAGCAACTCTTCCAGGTCTTCCGAGACCAGAAGCACCCCCGCCCCCTGGTAGGTTTTCTCGAGCAACACCCGGTGCACCTGCTCGGTTGCCCCGATGTCGAGGCCATAGGTCGGGTGCACCGCCAGAATCAGGCGGGGCTGCCCGGAGAGCTCGCGGGCCAGAATCACCTTCTGGATATTGCCGCCCGAAAGCAGGCGTGAGGGGGTGTGCAGGCCGGGGGTCGCTACGGCATACTCGCGGATTTTTGCCTGGGCATGGGCGGCAAAAGCAAACGGGTTGAGCAACAGGCCACGGGTAAAGGGGGGCCGGTTAAAAGAACGCAAAGCCAGGTTCTCGGCCACGCTCATGCTGGGAACAGTGCCCATATGAATGCGGTCTTCGGGGATGTGCGCCACCCCCTGGGCAAACAACCGGGCCGGGTTGGCAACCAGGGGCTGTCCGGCCAGCCGCACCATCCCGCCCTCCATTTTGCGCAAACCGGCCAGCACCTCCACCAGCTCGCTCTGGCCGTTGCCCGCAACCCCGGCAATCCCCAGAATTTCCCCCGCGCATAGCTCAAAGCTAACCCCCCGCAAAGCAGGGAGATTGCGGCCCGACCGAACCCGCAAGTCCTCTACACGCAGCAAAACCTCACCCATCTGCGGATTGGCGCGCTTGCGTTCAAAGCTCACGCTGTGCCCTACCATCATCTGGGCCAGCTTGGTTTTGCTGGCCTCAGGGGTGGGCAGGCTGCCCACTACCCTGCCCCGGCGCAGCACCGTGCAGCGGTCGGCGATGGCCAGCACCTCCTCGAGCTTATGCGAGATGAAGATGAGCGACTTGCCCGCCGCCTTCAGTTCGCGCATCACCCGGAACAAGGACTCGGCCTCCTGTGGGGTGAGGACGCTGGTGGGCTCGTCCAGGATGAGCACCTTGGCCCCCCGCAGCAAAGCCCGCACGATCTCGACCCGCTGCTTCTCGCCCGGCGAAAGCTGGTGGATGTGGGCCTGGGGGTCAATGGAGAGGCCATATCCCTGGGCAATGCGTTCGATCAGGGGCACGATGCGCCGGGCCGGCAGCAAGGGGGTTCCAATGCCTAAGGCCAGGTTCTCCGCCACCGTGTGACGGCCCACCAGCGTAGGGTGCTGGGGCACCAGACCGATGCCCAGCTTGAGCGCATTCACCGGCGAGGTGATCCGGACGGGACGACCTTCCATGAAAATCTCGCCCTCGTCGGGGCGGTACAGGCCATACAGAATGGAAATCAGGGTGGACTTGCCCGCCCCATTCTCGCCCAGCAAGGCCAGTACCTCGCCGGGGTAGACCTCGAGGCTCACCCCATCGTTGGCCACTACCCCCGGGAAGCGCTTGGTGATGTTTTGGAGTCGCAAAAGGGGCTCGCCCATTGCGAGAAATCATATCGCAAAGCCCGCGCATCCCTGGATGGCTCAGGTGCGTTCTAATAGGGAAGGCGACGGGTGGTCTGGCAACAAAGTCGTCGGGATACTTCAAATCTCACCGTCATTCCGGGGCGCACGCAGTGCGACGAGGAGTCTGTGCTCAGGGGTCGCAAATCCAGGGGACTGAAGCGCATCAGATGCCTCACCTCGCTGCGCTGCGTTCGGAAGAACATATAGGCCAGCCGGAGGGTTAAAGGTTACCTTAACCCCAAATAACCCGGCCCTTTGCTATCCTCTAGCTAAATTGAATGCAGCAAACAGCAGGAGCCTGTTTCCCATCTGAATCTGGAAAGCCTCACACCATGCTGCAAATAGAGCTACTGGGTTCTCCCAAACTGCGCTGCGAAGATCGGGAACTGGATCTGCCGCGCAAGGCGGTTGCATTGCTGGCCTTTCTGGCCCTCGAGGGCCGCCAGCCCCGCCATCGGTTGGTTGAGCTGCTGTGGGGAGGCCACGCAGAGAGCCGAGGACAGCACAATCTGCGGCAGACGCTGTACCGGCTGAGCAATAGCCCCTTGGGAGCCTATATCCTTGCCGGACGCGAGCAGCTCGAGCTGGTGGGTTTTGGCTTGGACGTGCAGCGCTTTTTGGCCCAGGTCGAGGCGCAACACTGGCCCGAGGCGTTGGCAACCTACAAAGGCGAGTTTTTGCAAGGCTTGGAGCTGGAAGAGGAAACCTACAGCGACTGGCTCCGGCGCTGGCGCGAGCGGCTGGGGCGGCTTTGGGCGGTGGCCCTCGAGGGTCAGGCCAAGCAGCTCGAGGCCAGCGGGAAAATCCAGCTTGCCCTGGAGCTGTACCGGGAGCTGATTCGCCACGACGAGCTGCAGGAACATTTTCACCGCGAGGCCATGCGGCTTTATGCATTGCTCGGGCAGACCGAGGGGGCCCTGCAACAGTACAAGCGGCTGTGTGAGGTGTTGCAGCGGGAGCTGGCCTTAGAGCCGCTACCGGAAACCCAGGCCCTGGCCGAGCAGATTCGCCGGCGCAAGCCGACCCCTCGAGTGCAACCCGAAGCCCGCATCGCGTTTCCCACCAATAAGGCGCACGCGGTGCGTCGTATTGTAGTCGGTACGGCAAAAACCGCTGCACCGACTATTCGTGGGAACCGCTCCAGCAGCCCCCATTTCAACCCGCCGCTGGTAGGGCGAGCCTCCGCTCTGAAGCGGCTCGAGGTGGCCTGGCAACACCAAAAAGTCCTCCTCATCGCCGGCCCGGCAGGGGTGGGCAAGAGCCGCCTGGCCAAAGAATTGCTGGCCGACAAGGGCCCCTACATTACGCTCTCGGGCCAACCCGGCGACGGGCCAACCCCCTACGCTTCCATGACCCGCTGGGTGCGCCAGGCCCTGAGCACCAAGCCCGACCTGAAGCCAAAAAGCTGGATACGCCTCGAGGCTTCCCGGCTGGTGCCCGAGTTGTGGGACACCCCTCCGCCGCCGCTGGACGAAAGCACCCTGGTGCGGTTTTTCTCGGGGCTGGTGGAGTTGATAATAGAAGCCCACGGCAGCACGGTTTTTCTCAGCGAGGACGAGCACTACAGCGACCCCTGGAGCCTCCGGGCGCTGGCGGTGGGGCTGGAGCAGCGCGGGGCGTCGGCTCGGTTGGTGGTCACGGTGCGCCCCGACGAGGTGGGGCCGGAAGTAGCCCGTCGCTATCAAGACTGGCGTAACGGCCAGCGGGCCGTCTGGCTCGAGCTAGAACCCCTGAGCGAGCTCGAGGTGGCCGAACTCATTGCCCACCTTTCCGGGCGGCCAGCCCGGCTGTTTCCGCAGCGGGTCTACCGGGCCACCTCGGGCAACCCGCTCTTTGTGCTGGAGACCCTGCGTAGCCTCTTCGAGTCCGGTGAGCTACGACTGGGGGAAGGCGGCGTGTGGGAGACCCCTTACGACGAGTCTACCCACGACTACACCGAGCTGCCCATCGCCCCCAGCGTGCGCCAGGCCATCCTGGGCCGCCTCGAGCACCAGGGGGCGGCGGTGCGGCGCAGCCTGGAAGTAGCAGCGCTGGTCGGCGAGGAAACCTTCGGCTCCTACCTGCTGGCCCAGGCCACCGCGCTTTCGGACTGGGAGGTCTGCGAGGCGCTGGAGCAGGCCTGCCAGCATCAACTGCTGAAGAACACGCCCCAGGGCTACCGCTTCACCCACGACCTAATCGCCCGCACCATTGCCGAAACCCTGCAACCCGACCGCCGCAAGCTGATTTCGGCCCGCCTGGCCCAGCACTTTGCCCAGCAGGCGGTACACCCGGCCCTGGTGGCCGGCTATTTCCAAATGGCCGGACAGTCCGAACAGGCCGCGGTGTGGTGGCTCAGAGCCGCCTTGCAAACCCACGGCTTGGGGGCCTACCAGGAGGCCGACGGGTACTTTTTGCGAACCCTGGAAAATCTGCCCCCCGAACACCCCCAGCGCTTCGAGGCCCTCAACCAGCGCTTTTATTTGAGCCGCCAGGTCGGGCATGCCGGCCCCAAGGAACAACTAGCCCAGCTCGAGGAGATGCAGCAAATCGCCCGGACACCCCTCCAGCGCTCGAGCGTCTGGTTCTACCGGGGGATGGTGCTCGACGACCAGTACGACCTGTTCGGCGCAATGGAGGCCAGCCGCCGGGCCTACGCGTATGCCCTCGAGGTTTCCCCTGCCGAAGCCTTCTACCCGCTGGTTTTTGTGACTCACTACCAGCGCGACCTGGGGCTCTTGCAAGAAGCCCACCAGGACGGGCTCGAGGCGCTCAAGCTGGCGCAAAGCCTCACGCCCTATCACCAGATTGAGGCCCGGCTTTGCCATAGCCTGACCCTGATGCTCCAGGAACGGCCTACCGAGGCCCTGGACTGGATCGAGCAGGCCGAGGGCCTGATGCGGCAGCACAGCCCGGCCCCCTCGAGCTTCTGGCTCTTGCAAGAGCGCATTGGGATGGTGCGGGCGCGGGTGCACCTGGGCCAGGGTTGTTACGCCAAAGCCATCGGCGAGACCGAGGACATCCTCCAGAAAGCCCGGCAGGGCGGGGTACAACGCCAGGAGTTGATAGCTCTGTTGGTGCGGGCCGAGGCCTGGCTGGGGTTGGGCCAGACCGCCGAGGCCACGCGGGATCTGGAGCGGGCCTTAGAGCTCGCGGAAAACCTTCAGTGGGGCGCCTCCGAGGTCAAACAGCTTTACGCCGAGCTCGAGCTGGCCCAGCACAACCCCAAAGCCGCCCTGCGTCTGGCCCAGGAGGCCCTCGAAACCGCCCGCAGCGAGACCCAGAAAATAAACGTCCTTTATAGCCGAGGCGGGGCCTGGCTGGCGCTTATGGAGCGGGCTAAGGCCCGAGCCGACCTCGAGCAAGCCCTTGCGCTGCACGGCGGCATCGCCCGGTTTCGCAGCGTCGGCGAGGGGGCTCTCCGGGCCCGGCTGGCAATGACGTTCGAGTGACGCACCCCTTGCTAGCCTTGGCCTGGCGATGGAAGCGAAGCCTCCCCAACCGCTCGACCTGGTGCTGCACCTCGAGCCGGCCACGCCCCAGCAACCCTGGCGGGCGGTTCTCTTGGACCCCGAAACCGGCAGGCGGCTCGAGTTCGAGAGCCCGCTGTTGCTCTTGCAGTACCTGGAGCAGCTCTGCCGAAACTCGGGCGGGCGGGTTTTTGGGATTCGCTGAAGCCATCCCAAAGGGAGCAACCCATGAAACAAACCCTTGGACGGCTCGCCCTCCTGGCCCTAATTCTGGCCACCCTGGTGGCCTGTGGGGGCGGTGGCGGCGGCAATGCAGGCATCTGGGACAACAGCCGATGGGATCAGGCCAACTGGCAGTAGGAGGGCGTATGCGCGGGAAAAACCTTTTCTTCTTTACTCTGGGTGCAGGCATGGTGGCTTCTGGGCTTTGGGCGCTGAGCGTGGGGGCGCTCACCAGCTTCAGCGCTGGCACGCCCATCAAGGCCAGCGAGGTCAACCAGAACTTCACCATCTTGCGGAATGCGGTGGAGGCCCTCGAGGAGCGGCCCATAGGAGCCAGTTTCGGGACAAGCCTCGTTGGGAGCAATGTTCCACCCAATGCAGGCTTTAAGGTGCGAAATAATGGTGCGCTAAGCGTCGCTCTACAAGGAGAGGTTGCCGGCACAGGCTGGGGTGTCAGGGGCACCTCGGGTTCAGATGGAATCGGCGTTGAGGGTGAATCGCTTGGTGGTTCGGGTGCTGGGGTCTCGGCTAAAGCTACCGCGACGGGCACTGCATTGTTGGTGGACGGCAGCATCGGGGTAAGAGGCAACAAACCCGCCTTCTTACACACCGCAACAGCTGCCAACATCAACGGCCCGCGCACCACGCTGGACAACCCCCAAACAAATAACAATTCCAACGCAATCTTAATCGTTACCCACGTAAGCTCAGGTGCCGATCCCTTCATCAATGCGCCCATTGGGGTTTCCTATGATAGCGGCACAGGCCGCTGGCGCATCTTCCGTGCCGATGGGATTGACATGCCTGACGGAGCCAAGTTCAACGTGCTGGTCATCAAGCAGCTCTGATGGAGGTGAAGGCATGAAAAACGCCTGGATACTCGGGTTCTTGCTCCTGCTTTCGTGTGCCTGGGCTCAGCAGTTTAGCGTGGGGGGCGGCCTAAGCTTCAACGCCGGGAGCGGGGGCTCCTCGGCACAGGGCAATGTGCAGTTCACGGTTCGCAACCTGGTGCAGGCCAGCCCGCTCACGGTGCATCTGCGGGCGGTGGCCGATGCCGCCCTCAGCAGCAGCTTTACCGCCACCGTCAGCGCGGGGCCGCTGGCAAGCCTGAACCTCGACCCGCTGCAAATTTACGCCGGCCCCAGCCTGGGGCTGCTGTTCTCGAGCGGGGGTGTGACCGGCCCCATCTTCGCCCTGGCGGCGGGCCTCGAGCTCCCCACCGGCAACGTGTATACCTTCCTCGAGGGGGTCTTCACCTTCAACGGCCCCAATGCCGGTTTTGGCCTGCGGGGCGGGGTCAACGTGCGTTTGTGAGGCACCGCTATGCCCAACAGAAACCTCTTCTTTTTGGCGCTGGGTTTCGCGCTGTCTAGCCTTGGACTGTGGGCCTTGGCAGGCATCAATCTGCCCCATACCTTCACCGCCGGTAATCCCATCCGCGCCGCCGAAGTCAATGCCAACTTTGCCGCTCTGAACAACGCCCTCCCCGGCGTGGCACAGACCGTGGAATCGGATACCACCGACATTCCCAATTCCCCCAACTACTTGAGTCGCAGCGTGACCATCAACGTGCCGGGGCCTGGGTATGTAAGGGTCAGCGCCAGCCTCCAACTCAATATCGTGTACACCGGAGGCAACGCCCTCTTCACGGTGGCTTTGGCCAACGAACCCGATGTCATCCGCCCTGACCAGGACAAGCGCATCTCGCTTCCCGGAGGTTTGCCCAACTGGACCTATACCCAGATTGTCAGCAGCGAGCGGGTATTCCCAGTGGACAGTGCGGGCCCCAAGACCTTCTATTTGCTGGTGGAGGAAAATAGCGGCACCCAGGGCCAAGTTTCCAAAAGTACCCTCGCTGCCACCTTCGTAACCGGCATGGGGACGGTGCAAGCCCCGTAAGCAAATGACGATAGTCGGTAGTCCATAGTCAATAGTCAGTGGTTCATAGTCAATCGCCGATGGTTTTCTGCCGATAGTCTCGGGTTCAGGCTATTGACGATCGACCATCGACTATAGACCCTAGACACTACAAGGAGCAGCTATGAATAGCAGAATTTTGGCTTGGGTGGTGGTGGGTGCGCTGGGCCTGGTGCTGGCCCAGGCGGTGCAGCGGCAGCTCAACCTGGTGGTAAACGGACAGGCCCAGAGCAGCAAGGCCATTGTGGTGGGGGGGCAGACCTACGTGCCCCTCAGTGCGCTGCGGGCCCTGGGGGTTACCGCCGCGGTCTCGGGCAATACCGTGAGCCTGAGCGGTTCGCCGGCGGGCGGGGCCGACCAGCGGGCCAGCCTCGAGGGCTGCCTGAACGAGTGGCTCTTTAACGGCATCTGGCGGGCGCGGGCCACCAAGGTTGAGTCGACCGAGGTGAACGGCCTCAAGGTGTGGGCGGTCACCCTGGAAGTCCGCAACGCCACCACCAAAACGCTGGAAGCCTGGAACGCCGGCTTCAAAGACCTCTCGAGCCTCACCCTGGCCTTCGCCGACGGCGCCACCGTACGCAACGACTCGGGCGCTCTAGGACGCGATTACAACGACAAAATCTACAACGCAGCCATTCCCCAGGGCGCTGCTGTCACGGCCCAGCTCAACTTCCCGCAAAGCCGCACCGACCCTCCCACCAAGCTCCTCATCGAGATGGACACCAACAACATCAAGCAGAAGTACAACCTGACCTTCAATACGCCCAACCCCAGCCTCCGCTTCAAGCTGGACTGCTCGAGGTGAGGTTCAGGGGCTTGGTAGCCCTTTATACCAACACTAGGCTTGTAGCCAACTTTCGATGTCGCACAAGATGGGGGGTGGGTGGTAGGAGGTGGGTTAGGGCGGTTCCCACGAATGGTCGGG
>NZ_BPIM01000002.1:5000-48203 GCF_026004115.1 Meiothermus sp. | reverse complement strand
ACTTGACGTTTATACCGTCCAGACGGTACAGTATGTTGCGGGTATCGGTATGGAGATTAAGTACCCAACCATAGAAGCCAGGACGCGGATTTTACAGGCCGCTGCGGAGGTGATACGGCAGGAAGGCGCGATGGCCCTAACGCTGGATGCGGTAGCAAGGGGAGCTGGGGTCAGCAAAGGGGGGCTGCTCTACCATTTCCCAAGCAAAGATGCACTGGTGCAGGGGTTGTTGGAATATCAGCTGGATACTTTTGAAGAGAGCCTGCGAGCCAGCGGTCTGCCTTTTGCCGAGGCCTATGTCAAGCTCGGCTCCTACGATGGCTCGCGGGGCCTGCTGTTGGGCATGCTGGCGGCCCTGGCCCTGAACCCTAGTTTGCTGGAAGTCGTGCGTGAACGCTGGCAGCGCTGGTACGCCCGGATTCCTCAGAACCCCGATGTAATGGTAGCAATCCTGGCCACCGATGGCATCTTCATGACCGATGTCCTTAAGTTGGGCGTGCCAGAGGGTGACTATAAGCGAAAAGTTTTGCAGCGAATGCTGGAACTGGCAGGTGGCTGATGGCCTGGGCCTTATTGATTTTATCCGGGCTTTTCGAGGTGGCCTTTACCACCCTGATGAAGCTCTCCGATGGCTTCAAGAAACCGCTGCCCACCCTGGGGTTTTGCGTTTTTGCGTTCTTGAGCCTGGAGATTCTCTCACACGTTATGTTGACTATCCCGGTTGGCACTGCCTACGCAGTCTGGGCCGGGATAGGCGCTTTCGGCACAGCGCTGGTGGGCATTTTCTTCTTCAAAGACCCGGTGAACCGGGGGCGTCTGTTTTTTCTCACCAACCTGATTCTTTCGGTGATCGGGCTGCGGGTATTCGGGGGTGCGTAGTGGCCTGGGTCTATCTGGTCATCGCTGGAATCTTTGAGGTGGGGTTCGCTACCAGCCTCAAGCTTTCGGAAAACTTTAGCAACTGGCCCTACACCATCGGCTTTTTCGTCTGCGCAGCCATCAGCTTTGGGCTGTTGGTAGTGGCTATCAAGCATATCCCCCTGGGCACTGCCTACGCTGTCTGGACGGGTATTGGGGCCTTTGGTACCGTGCTGGTGGGGATTCTCTTTTTTGGCGATCCCGCCACCGTGGGCCGCATCGTCTTTCTGGTGCTGCTGATTGGTTCGATTATCGGCCTCAAACTGGTCTCACCAGACGAAAGGAAACCTACACAGGTCAAGGAGGCTTCGTGAACGGCTGGGTATTGCTGCTGCTGGCAATTGTGTCGGAAGTGATCGGTTCGACCGGTCTCAAGGCCACGCAGGGCTTTAGTAAGCTTGGGCCCTCTGTAGTGGTAGTGGTGGGCTATGCCAGCGCCTTCTACTTTCTGAGCCTGGCGCTCAAAACCATTCCGCTCAACACCGCCTATGCGGTCTGGTCGGGGCTGGGCACCGCGCTAATTGCGGTATTGGGCTGGCTGGTGCTCAAGGAGCCCATGAACCTTCCGATTGCCCTGGGAATTGGGCTCATTATTGTGGGGGTGGTGGTTTTGAACCTGGCCTCGAGGCCCTGACTCCAGACCTTCACCGCCATGTTGGGCAGGTCGTCTTCCAGGTCACATCCCTCTGGGCTGCCCGGTAGCTCCTAAAACCTGCTGCCAGAGTTCGCTCTGAGGGTCAATCTGCTTGCGTTTTTGCGTAGCCATCGAAATAGGCACATGGGTGAAGTGCTGGTTCCAGTAGCCTACCATCATGTCGGTGCGCCCGCTCATGCCGGCATGGACAGCATGTTGCCCCAGGGCCAGACAATACTCCGAGTCCACTGCGTTGGCTGGTACGCTCCGGATGATGTAGCTGGGGTCAATGTATTTGATGGTGGCTTCCAGGCCTTTCTGGTCGAAATAGCGAGCCATGGCCTCCTTGAGGAAAAGCCCGATGTCCTTGAGCTTGACGTTGCCCGAGGCGTCTGTAGCTACTTCTCCTTCGATCAAGTCCTGGCCGGCGCCTTCGGCCAGGGCGATAACCGCATGGTGGCGGGTCAGAAGGCGCTCTTCTAGAGCGGCCAGAAAACCCGCCAGGCTAAAAGGCACCTCGGGCACCAGGCAGAAATTCACATCGGCGTTGGCTAAGGTAGCGTGGGCGGTGATGAAGCCGCTGTAGCGGCCCATCAGCTTGACCAGCCCGATGCCGTTGTAGGCCCCACGGGCCTCGGCGTGGGCAGCTTCCAGCGCCCTGGTGGCCTCCTCGACCGCGGTAGCCACGCCAAAGCTGCGTTCGATCCATTCGATGTCGTTGTCAATGGTTTTGGGGATGCCAATCACGCTAATCGCCAGGTTCCGCTTCTGTAGCTCCTGAACCAGGGCCGAGGCCCCGCGCAGGGTACCGTCACCGCCTACTGCAAACAGAACTTGTACCCCCAGTTGCTGCAAGCGCTCGATCATATCGGCGGGTTCCTGGGGGCCCCTCGAGGAGCCCAGCAGGGTGCCGCCGTCGTCGTGGATGTCCTGCACCATCTCGGGGGTCAGGAGCAGGGGCTCGATGCCCTGGCTGGCAGCCAGCCCGGCGTAGCCATAGCGGAACCCATAGATGCGCCTCACCCCATAGCTGTAGCTGAGGGTCATCACTACCGAACGAATCACGTCGTTCAGGCCCGGGCAGAGCCCGCCACAGGTCACGATTCCGCAGGCAATTTCGGTAGGGTTGAAAAAAATCTGGCGGCGGGGGCCCGCTAGCTCAAAGGTAGCGGGTGGATTTTGCAGCTCATCCAGCATGGAAGCCAGCAACACCCGGCTACCGTCCTCCACAAATACATCCCGCTGGTTTTGCAGAGGGCTCTGAAAGCGGGCCGGGCCCAGGATGGGAATTTGGGTGTTGGGAGTACTGTTTTGCACAAAGGCCATCTTATCCGTCGGTTGGGGTTTCAGGGCAAGGGTCTTTAGCCCTCAACCCGCCAGTGGACTTCCGCTAAAGAAGCGAAATTTTCGTTTCTGACGCAGTAAACATATTTCTCTGGTGAGCCTGACAACCACGGTGTACCCTAAAACTATGAGCCATCCCGGCCCAAAGGCAAGCCTGGGGGTATTGCTGGTAGACGACCATGCGGTCGTGCGCCAGGGGTTGCGGATGTTTCTGGCCACCGATGAGGGGCTTTATGTGGTGGGTGAGGCCGAAAACGGGCAGGAGGCCCTGGAGAAGGTGGCCCTTTTGCACCCCGACGTGGTGTTGATGGACTTGCTGATGCCGGTGATGGATGGGGTTCGTGCGACCCGCGAGATTAAGGCGCGCTTTCCCGAAGTAGAGGTAATTGCTCTGACCAGCGTATTGGAAGACCAATTGGTGGTTGAAGCCATGCACGCCGGGGCAACGGGTTATTTGCTCAAGGATACCCACCCCGAAGAACTGGTGGAAGCTATCCATGCAGCGGGCCGGGGGGAGGTGCGGCTGCACCCCGAGGCCGCGAAGCGGCTGGCCCAGGAAGTGCGCACCGCCGAGATGCGCGAGGCCCTCACCCCCCGGGAGACTGAAATCCTGCGTTTGATTGCGCATGGGCTATCCAACAAGCGCATCGCCCAGCAGCTCAACCTGTCCGAGCTGACCGTCAAGACCCACGTTTCTAACCTGCTGTCCAAACTGGGGCTGTCTTCGCGCACCCAGGCGGCTTTGTTCGCTATTCGGGAGGGGCTGGTTGGGCTCGAGTGACTTCCTGCTCAGGCTTGACCCCCGAACCCTGGCGGGGTTTTTGGAGGCCACCCGCGACGCGATTCTGATTGCCTCCGCTGAGCGCAGGCTGGTGTACGCCAACCGGGCAGCCCAGGACTTGCTGGGCTATAGCCTGGAGGAACTGCAAGCCGTGGACATCCTGGACTGGATTGCGCTGCCCTACCGCACACGGGTGGTTGAGCGCATCCAGCACAACCGCAGCGCCCTGCCCGGCTTCTTCGAGATAGCCCTGGTACGAAAGGACGGAAGCTGGCGGTATGTACGCTGCTCCATCTTGTATCTGGAGATTGAGGGCCAGTTGTACGGAGCGGTCATAGTCCACGACCTCACCTCACCCCAGACCCTGCGCCGCCACGAGGCGCCCACTACGGACGCGAACGGGCGGGATACGGCTCAGGACATGGTGGAGGAGGTGCGCCTCGCAAATAAGCGTCTCGAGGCGCCCACTACGGACGCGAACGGGCGGGATACGGCTCAGGACATGGTGGAGGAGGTGCGCCTCGCAAATAAGCGTCTCGAGGCGCCCACTACGGACGCGAACGGGCGGGATACGGCTCAGGACATGGTGGAGGAGGTGCGCCTCGCAAATAAGCGTCTCGAGGCCCTCTACCAGGCCGACGAAAAGCTCTATGCCTCCCTCGAGCTCGATCAGGTCTTGCAGGCGCTGGTAGATGTGTGCGTGGATCTGCTGGGGGCCGACAAAAGCTGCATCCTGATCTGGGATGAAACCCACCAGCACCTCATCACCCGCGCTCAGCGGGGGTTTGCCTCGCAGTTCGTACAGGTCATGAGCGAGTACGCCGGGCGGGGCCTGCTGGCCTACGCAGCCCAGAGCGGCGATACGGTGGTGGTACAGGACACCTACCAGGATGAACGCGTAGACCGCCACGTGACCGACCCCGAGGGCATTCGGGCCTTCATGCACATCCCCATACGCCTCGATGGCGAGGTGTTTGGGGTTTTTAGCATTAATAACTTGCTTCCCCACACCCTGGGCCCCGAGGAGCAGCGGGCTTTTACCTCGCTGGCCCGGCGGGCCGCCGTGGCCATTCGCAACGCCCGCCTCTACGCCGAGGCCCAGGGCAAGGCGGCTCTCGAGGAGCGCCAGAAACTGGCCCGCAACCTGCACGATTCGGTTTCTCAGGCCATCTACGGCATTGTGCTGGGGGTACGCACCGCCAAAACCCAACTGGCCCGCAACCCCGAACAGGCCCCCGCTGCGCTGGATTTCGTGTTGAACCTGGCCGAGGGGGCCATCGCCGAGATGCGGGCCCTGATCTTCGAGTTGCGCCCGGAGTCGCTTAAGCAAGAGGGATTGGTCGCAGCCCTGTCCAAGCAGGTCGCAGCGGCCAGGGCCCGTCATGGTCTTCGCCTCGAGGCCAGTCTATGCCCCGAACCCGCCCTGAGCCTGGAAGCCAAAGAAGCCCTCTACCGCGTGGCCCAGGAAGCCCTCAACAACATTGCCAAGCACGCCAAAGCCCACAAAGCGCACCTGCGCTTGCAGCAGGCAAACGGTATGGTACAGCTCGAGATTTGCGACGATGGGGTGGGGTTTGATAGCCAGCGCGAGTATTCGGGCCACCTGGGTCTGGTTTCCATGCGGGAGCGCATCGAGCGCCTGGGGGGTCGCTTTGAGGTTGTCAGCAGCCCCGGTGCCGGTACAACGGTGCGGGCAAACCTGCCTCTTCCGGGGGGTTGATGGGGGTGGGGGCTTTGTCCTGCGGCAAAAGGAGTAGCGTAATGATGTGCAGACGCTGCTGTGGCATTTACTGGCCGCCACCCTGATTGGGTTTGCGGTGGGCCTCGAGCGCGAACGGGCCAAAGTGGAGCGCCAGGGCTCGGCCATCGGGGGGGTACGTACCTTCACCCTGCTGGGATTGCTGGGCGGAGTGAGCGCCCTTGGGCCGAATTTGTGGTTGCCGGCGGCAGGTCTTTTGGCGGTGGCCGGACTGGCGGTGTACTCGCTCAGAAATAGCCGCGATGCCACCAGCCAGGTAGCCGCCCTGACCGTATACGTGCTGGGGGTGTTGTGCGGCCTGGGCACCGTGCTGCCGGCCCTGTTTGCCGGGGCCTTGCTGCTGGGGTTCCTGGCTTTTCACGACGAACTCCATGCTTTTGCAGGGGGGATTCAGCGCAGCGAAGTGGAGGCGGCGGTCTTGCTGGCCTTGCTGCTGGGGGTGGTCTACCCACTGCTTCCCGATGCCAACTATGGCCCCTATGGGGTCTGGAACCCCCGGGAAATCTGGCAGGTGGTCCTGCTGGTGGCCGGGGTCAACTTTGTGGGCTATCTGGCCTTGCGCTTGCTGGGTTCCAAAGGCCTGTGGGCAGCGGCCTTGATGGGCGGCCTGGTTTCGTCCACGGCCGTTACCCTTTCGATGGTGGCCCAGGGACGGGCTAACCCAAGCCGCAACCCGCTGTGGGCCAGCGGGGCTGTGCTGGCCTCGCAGATGATGCTGGGGCGGATTCTGGTCTGGAGCGCCACCGCTCCGGCCCTTTTGCAGATACTCTGGTTGCCGATTGCGGTGTGGCTGCTGTGGGGCTTGCTGACGGCGGCCTGGCTGGCCCGGCGCGACCGGAATGTGTCGGAAAGCATACCCGTGCAAAACCCCTTGCAACTTCAGAGTGCTTTGCTTTTTGCCGGGGTTTATGCGCTGGTCAAGCTGCTGACCAGGGTGGGCCTCGAGGTCTTCGGGAGTGCGGGGGTGTTTGTGGTGAGCGCCCTCTCGGGTGTGGCCGATGTGGACGCCATCTCGCTTTCGCTGGCGCGCCTGACGGCCAGCGAACAGCTGATCTTGCAGGTCGCGGCCATCGCCATCCTGATTGCGGCTTTGAGCAACACCCTGTTCAAAACCATGCTGTCGTTTGGCGCCGGGCGGCTGGGGGTTTACGTGGCCCTGGGGCTGTTGCCGGGTGGATTGTTGGCTTTGCTGACGATGCTGGGTCGCTAAACGCTTGCTTCACTTCCCAAAACGCCGCTCCCGTTTCTGGTAGTCGCGCACTGCCCTCAGGAAGTCCACCTTGCGGAAGGCAGGCCAGAAGGCGTCGAAGAAGTAGTACTCGCTGTAGGCGGCCTGCCACAGCAAAAAGCCCGAGAGCCGAATTTCGCCCGAGGTGCGAATAATGAAGTCGGGGTCGGGTACACCCGCGGTGTAGAGCCGCTCGGAGATGTGTTCCATGTCCAGCTCGGCGGCCAGCTCTTCCGGTGATTTGCCGGTCTGGGCGGCCTCGAGCAGCAGGCTCTTGACGGCATCCACAATTTCTTCCCGCCCCCCATAGCCCATGGCGATATTGAGGAGCATTCCGCTGTGGTGCTCGGTGGCTTTTTCTAGCTCTTCCAGGGCCTCCAGCACCTTGGGTGGGAAGCGGTCGTGCCGGCCAATTACCTTGACCCGCACCTCGTTGGCGTGGATGCGGGGGTCTTGGGCCATTCGCTTCGCTTCCTGAACAAAGAGCTGCATGAGGGTCTCGACCTCGGTCTGGCTGCGGTTAAAGTTGTCGGTGGAAAAGACCCAGATGGTCACGGTAGGAATTTTGAGCTCGAGGCACCACTCGAGCACTTCATAGGCTTTCTGTACCCCAAATTCGTGACCCTGATGTCCCTCCAGGCCCAGCTCCCTGGCAAAACGCCGGTTGCCGTCCAGAATCATCCCCAGGTGCTTGGGCGCCTGGCCCCGGCGCACCTCGGCCTCGATCCGTTTTTCGTACCACCAGTAAAGCGGCTTGAGCAAGGCACCAAAGAGCTGTACCAGTTGTTGTCGAATCGAACCTTTGGGAACGCGCACAGGGGATGTTGCCGCCATGGGCCACCTCAACCTATCTATCTTAGCGGGAAGTCTGTAGATAAGGTGTGCAAGTTGGGCGAAGCCAAGGCCTTGATCGTTTGCCACGCTGCCTGACCCTGAGCGGCTGGCTTTGGCGGATGGGGACGCTACCGGGATTTTGACCAAAAAATATGACCTGGACGAGAATTTCGGAAAACCGGCAAAGCCCCTGGTTGTGCAGCAAAAAGTGTTCAGCGACGCAGACGATCTACCTTGAGCACAAAGCTCAGCACGAAGCTGCCGTGTTTGGGGCTCTTCATCTGGATGCTGTTGCCCTGCAAGGTGAGGCTGGTAGGGGTGAGGGTGGTGATGGTCACGTTCCCGCTGCCGCCCCAACTCTTGCGGTTGTTGGGGTTGCGGTCATCCACGTAGCTCAGGGTGCCCCGCACCTGGGAGTTCAGGGGATCGCCTATGCGGTAGGTCTGGCCCTGTTTGAGCGGCCCTTTGAGGTCAACCGAAAGAATACGTGGCGCGTAGGGGGGTGGATTGCTGTTGGGGTCGGCAAAAAAGTGCAGGCTCACTCGAGCCGAGTCCTTGAATGCGTCCCCGGTCACCCGAATTTGGGGTTTGGCGGGTAACCTGCCCAGATCCAATCCGCGCACCTGAAGCCGGAAACTGCCGCCGGTGGCCGGGGTAAGCCCGGCTTGCGCCAGGGCCAAGGCTGCCAACATCAGTCCCATTACCCATAGTCTGGTCATGCCCCCAGGTAAACAGAACCCAGCCTGAGGGTTATGAAAGTTCTGTGGAGGCGCCTTGACTTTGCAGAGCTGGGTGGCTTGTGCAAACTGCTTCGGGAGGACTTGGCGTGTATTGGTGGTGCAAATGAACCGGGTTTGGGCTTAAGATCCTCTATATTCGGAGTTACAACGCAATGCATGCGTTAAACCGTGGAGGTTGACTATGAAACCTAGGGGTTTGGGTCTCTTAAGCTTGTTTTGTTTGCTGGTCTGGGGGATGGGGGGGACAGCCCTGGCCCAAACCCTGCCACGCGATGTACGTGAGCGCATTATTGCCGCCACAGTGTTCATCACCTACCCCACCGGCACCAACACCGCTAGTGTGGGTTCGGGGACACTGATTAGCCCCCAGGGCTTCATCCTGACCAACTACCACGTGATCGGCGACCTGGAGAACCGGCGCATTGCCCCACGCCTTTTCGTGGGTACCATTCGCTTTGTGGATCAGCCGCCGGAGGTACGCTACCAGGCCGATGTGGTGGCCAGCGACCCCAACCTCGATCTGGCCATTTTGCGCATCACCCGCACTTCTAATGGTCAGCCCATCGGGAATGTCACCTTTCCGGCGGTTCCCATTGGCGACTCCAATAAGCTGATTGTGGGTGACCCCATCTATGTGTTTGGCTTTCAGGGCACCGGCGGTAACACCATTACCATTTCTACCGGCGTGGTGGGCGGTTTTACCGGTGAAGACATGGTGAGCGGTGGCAAGCAGTGGATCAAGCACGATGCCCAGACCGGCCCCGGCAACTCGGGGGGCGGCATTTTCAACCAGGATGGCGAACTCATCGGTATCCACACCCGTGGGTTGTCGGGGCAGGGCAACTCCCGCACCGCCTTTATGCGCCCTTTGGCCCTGGCCTGGGGTCTGATTGGCCCCAATGTGGCGGGGTTGGTTAACCGGGCCCCCGCTGTGTCCAACCCCCAACCCCAGCCGCAGACAGCCACCAGCACCGCCTGGCCCCCGGCCCTTGGCACCGGCCAGACCTGGCAGGTGCGGATTCAGGGCGGCCAGTGGACGGGCGAGTGGTCGGTGGTGGTGGGCCAGAAGGATGCAGACGGCGACTTTGAGGCGACTGCCAGCCTGGGCAGCCGCCGCACCGAGGCCTTGTTTTTCCTGCAAGACAATATCCTGCGCCTGAACATTGGCGACCGGTATCCGCTGGCCCGCTGCCGCTTCGACCCTCAAAACGTGAGCGGGGTCATCCAGGGCAAGCTGTTCGTGTTCAAGGATGCCAACTCCGATGCCGAAGAAATTGGTACCTGTGTGGCCAGCCAGCGAGGCGCCCAGGCTGTACAGCCGGTGCAGCCCCAGCAACCCCAGGCCGCCTGGCCCCCCAGGCTGGCCGTGGGGCAGCGCTGGCAGCTCAGTGTGACGGGTAAAGATCTCGAGGACGCCGGAATCGTGACCCTCTCCGAGCGCGACAGCGATGGCGACCCCAAGGGAACTGCGGTCTTCGGCAATAACTTCTCAATGGTGGCTTACTTCTACATGAGCCGCAGCGGAGCTGCTTTCCTCGACATGACCGTTCCCAGCGGGGCAGATAGCCACCGTGCCTGGTTCCGCTGCCACTTCGAGCAGCAGGGCAATGCGGCCAGTCTCAAGGGAACCCTCCAGACCTTCCGCACCGATGCCAACGGTCAGATTAGCGACCTCAAGGATGTGGGGACCTGTACTGCTACCCTGAGCCGCTAGCGAATGCAGGCTAACTGAAGAAGCCAGAGAGCCAAATCAGACTCCTTAATGTTTATCGAGCGGCCCTAACTATGTGGTAACCGGATGCAGTTGCTAGGCAGTCCCAAGCTGACGAATCAATCCAGAATGCAATACCCAAACGAATTCACAGTTTGAGGTGCTTTGGGTACGTGGAGGTTAGCGAAGTAAGTTTTAGGGCATTCAACCATAGGTTCCTGTAGTTGATCTTCTGGAGGAGTAGCTCATGAAAAAGTTGATCATACCTATTTCTCTTGTCTTTATGCTTGGTTTTGCGCAAGAACAGCCTCAAGTTTTTGGAGATGCCAGATTTGTTGAACGACAGGATGTTATGACTGACGAAGACCGTTCTTCCGTGGTCATCTCTGAGTTAGCAGCACAACCAAATGCAACGTTGATTTGGCGGTGTAGAGGAGATCGTTTAGAGGTGTTGGTATTTGCTGGAGAAATACTAGATAGTAATTCAAATCGGTTGTTTTTCAGAAGTGATAAAGGTGCGGCAGCAGTGATAGTTGGTAGTTTGTCTACCAATAGGCGAGCGGTTTTTATCAATAACTCGGATCATAAAATGTTTACCCAAGCCGTCTTGGGTACAAAAAATATTTTCGCAGTTCGATTTGGATTTCTCGAAAATGAGGCGTTTACGTATCAATTCCGAGTATCAGGTCTAGCAGATGCATTGGCTAGATTGAAATGCTACAAGCAATAATCCGGCCTTATCTTATGAGGGTTTCTGAATTGCTTCTTCTTAGGCTATTCCTCCGGGCCACAAAGACAACTATCTTCCCTGGCGCCTGAAAGCATTGTGGACTGAGTGCAGAGCGTCTTCCTCTCTTCCGGTTCCCTCTCCGGTATGCTTGGGGCATGAAGATAACCACCATCGTGCTGGACTCGGTGGGACTGGGCTATCTGCCCGATGCCGCACAGTTCGGCGATGAAGGAGCCGATACCCTCGACCACACCGTGCTCAAAACCGGCCTCGAGCTCCCCCACCTGGCCTCGCTGGGGCTGGGCCATGTACCGGGGGTGCACACCCTGCCCAGGGTTGCAGAGCCTTTAGGCGCCTTTGGGCGCATGATGGAGGTGAACCCCGGCAAGGACACCTCCACCGGCCACTGGGAGTTTGTGGGGATTCGCCTCGAGCACCCTTTTCAGGTTTTTCCACAGGGTTATCCACAGGATTTCCTGGCACAGTACATCCAGCGCATCGGGGTGGAAGGCTACCTGCTCAACCAACCCTACTCGGGCACCGACGCCATCCGCGACTTTGGCGACGAACACCTGCGCACCGGTTGGCCCATCGTGTATACCTCGGCGGACTCGGTTTTTCAGGTAGCCGCGCACATCGGCAAGGTGCCCCTGGAAACGCTCTATGCTTGGTGCCAGACTGCCCGCGAGATGCTGGTGGGGCCGCTGGCCTGCGCCCGGGTGATTGCCCGCCCCTTCGAGGGTGAGCCGGGCCACTACTACCGCCGAGAAGACCTGCGCAAAGACTTTGCCCTGGAACCCCCGCCCAACGTGCTGGATCTCATCAAAGCCGGCGGATTGGAGGTGGTGGGGGTGGGCAAAATCCCCGACATCTACGCTCACCGGGGCTTCACCCGCGAGGTCAAGGCCGGCAGCAACGCCCTTGGCCTGGAACGCACCCTGGAACTGATGCGCGAGCCTTTCTCCGGCCTGGTCTTTACCAACCTGGTGGACTTCGACGCCAGGTACGGCCACCGCCGCAACCCCCAGGGCTACGCTGAGGCCCTGGCTGCCTTCGATGCCCGGCTGCCCGAGTTGCTCGCTGCATTGGGGCCGGAGGATTACCTTTTCATCGTCTCCGACCATGGCAACGACCCCACCTACCGCGGCACCGACCACACCCGCGAGTACGGGTTGCTGCTGGTGGTGGGGCCCGGAATGGCCGGCAAAGACCTGGGCACCCGCGCCACCTTTGCCGACCTGGCGGCCAGCCTGGCCAGGGGCTTCGGCCTCCGGTGGACGGGGCCTGGTACAAGTGTTATCTAGGTGTTTTGGCGCACCTCTTCAAAGGTGTAGCGCCGCATGATCTCGCCGTTTTCAAAAACCGTCTGCAGGATGCTCTGGGGATGGGGCTGGGTCTCTTCCAGCGGCAGCTCTACCGTGCGGATACCCCGCTCGTCCTTGATGACGTCCAGGCGGCCCTTTTTGGAGAGTTTGCTGGGGTCGTCTATCGGGCTTTTGCCTACCCCGTAGGTCTCGCCGTTCACGCTAACCAGGTGCAGCTTCTGGGCGAACTTCTGGGTGTCGCGGTGGGGGTGCTGCAAGAGGGCCCCGCCCATGCCGAAGGCCACGTTGGAGGCGCTGTAGCCCCACTGCTCGAGCAAAAACAATACCTTGCGGATGGTGTCGGCGTTTACCCCATCGCCCTGGATGACCCGTACCCCGTTCAAGACCTTGTAGCCCTTTCGGTTGAGGGTGGCTCCAAACCTGGCCTCGAGGGTTTGCACAGTGCGCAGTACCACAAAAGGCGGGTCGCCCGAGTCGGGCCGGATGACCACGGTGGCTCCGGACTGCTGAATGAGCTCGCGCAGGTCCTCTCCGATAATCTGGCCTACGGCGTGCTCGCGGTTGTAAGAGTCGATCACCATGGCAAAAAGTGCCCCCGGCTTGCCGTAGGTCTCGATCATCTGCCGGTAGGCCTGGACCTCGCCCTCGCGGCCAAAGCTGGTTACGGTGGCGTGCTCCATGGCCGGAATGGAGTAGCCGGCCATCTCGGCCCCGTAGTAGTTGCGGGCGTAAATGAGGGCAGTGACGGTGTCGGTGCCCTGGAAGTTGACCAGGTGGGCCATGCCGCCCAGCCCGGCGCTCTCCAGGCTGCTCACCCCCCGCGCGCCAAAGTCGTGCAGCTTGAAAGGCAGCTCGGCCTCAGGGTCGTCGGCGGTCTTCTCCAGGTAGGCCTGAAGGATGTTGCGGATGTTCCAGGAGATGGTGCAGACCGTGGTGGGATACCAGACTGCCCGCAGCAGGGCAGTCTCGAGCCAGCCCGGCAGCCAGGGCACCCGGGGGTCGGTGCTTTCGATAATCACCAGCGGGTTATGCACGGGAATTACCGCTCCTTCCGGCACGGCCCGGATGCGCACGGGGAGCCTGCCGCCCAGCTCCTCGGCAATGTAGCGCCAGCCGTCGGTGGGAAAGGGCAGGCCGTGGGTCAGAAAGACCTCTCGGGCCTCCTCCACATCGGCCATACTGACCCCTTTGGACAGGTACTCCATCAGAAAGGCCTGCAGGCCAAAAAAGCGCACAAAGTTGGAGTCGCCCCCCCGGCTCTCAATGTACCAGCTCGCGTAGGTCATGTTCTTGGGAAACTGGGCGAAGTGGCTGGCCTTGTAGCTGTCGGTGTTGAGAATCAGGTTGTGGGGGTTGAGGGGTTTCATGGGAGCTCCTTTCTTTGGGGCTTGACCGGTTTTTGCGGCGCCCGCCCCAAAAACCAACAAATCTGCTGATAGTGGTCTTCAAAGAAGCGAGCCTGGTGGGGCTCGAACTCGTCTAAGGGCAGCCAGAAAGCCCGGGCTGCGTCGTCTTGCCCTTGGACGGCCGGGGGTGGGGCGCTCCCGAGGTCGAAGTAGTGTCCGAAGCTAATCACCCTGCCCCGCAGGCTTCGGCCCGGGTAGTCGAAGGCTTTGGTGGCTTTGAGCAGGGAGGGCTTCAGTTGCAGGCCGGTTTCTTCGCGTAACTCGCGCAGGGCGGCCTCGAGCAGGGTCTCCTTAATCTCCACATAGCCCCCCGGCAAAGCCCAGGCCCCTTTGCTCAGGGCCCCTGCCCGCTCGACCAGTAGCACGTGTGCCTGGGCCAGCACCGTTGCGTCGGTAGCCACATGAAGCAGGGGATAGGGGTAGCGCTGGTCGAGAGAGCGATAGTACTGCAGGGTTTTCCATTCGGCCTGCAAACGGCCAAACTCTGCCGTGGCGGCAAACTGCTCCATGAAACGCAGTACGGCCTCGGGTACCATGGCCTTCCAGTCGGCGTTCCCGGCAAAATAGCTATTGCGCACATCGGTGGCGTTGAGGGTGCTCGCCACCCCACTGGGCTCAAAGGGCCAGTTGCCAAAGCCGTGCAGGTAGTAGCTGCTCTCGTCCTTGTGGTAGCCGGTGATGTAGATCTCGGCCCCTGGGCCTGCAAGGCCCTCCACGGCGGCCCGCACCGTGCGAAACCAGCGGGGGTCGTCGTAGAAGTCATCCGCGACGGCTACGAAGTGAAGCCGCTGGGCGGCCACGGCGTCCAGGCTCGCCCTGATCATGGCCTCGCGTTCGTCGGCGCTAAAAGGGTTTTTGGGGGTGGGATAGCAAAAAGCACTGCCCAGCACCACAATCAGCCGGTCAAAGCGGGCCAGGGCACGGGTAATGGTCTCGAGGTGGGCGTGGTGGGGCGGCTGGAAGCGCCCGATGAACACCGCCGTTTTCATAGCTCCCTCCGAAAGCGGTAAAGTTCCGCAGGCCGACCCAGGCCGCGCTCGAGCTCGCCGGTGGGCTCGAGCATCCCCGAGGCCAGCATCTTGCGGCGGAAGGAGTCTTTGTTGAGCCTTTTTTGCAGGATGGTTTCGTGTACGGTCTGCAGTTGGCGTAACGTAAAGCGCTCTGGCAGCAGCTCAAAGCCGATGGGGGTGTAGCCGAGTTTGCCCCGGATGCGCTGGATGGCTACCCCAAGAATCTCGGCATGATCGAAGGCCAGCGAGTACTTTTTGAACTTGCTATCGAAGATCTCCACCGCGCTTTCCCCCTCCGGGATGCGCAGCCTGAAGAGGGCCTTCTCCTCGCCCATCTCGCGGATGTGGCTGGCTTCCACCAGGGCGTAATAGGCCACGCTGATTACCCGCGTGCGGGGGTCGCGTTCAGGGTGACCAAAAGTGTAGAGCTGCTCGAGGTAGATGGGGTGGCGCAGGGGACCCTCCCGCTCCATGCCCGCTACCCCCTCGAGGCCGGCTTTTTGTCGTAGCACCCGCGCAGCGGCTTCGTCGAGCGACTCCTGCATTTGCACGAACCCGCCCGGCAGGCTCCAGTAGTTAAGGAAAGGATGCTCTTTGCGCTTGATCAGCAGGGCCTCCAGATGCCCGTCGCGCAGGGTCAGAATAACCACATCTACCGTAACGGAAGGCCGGTCAAATGCGCTGGCATTGTAGGAGTCCAGGTAGCGCTGTTCTTCGTGGCTGCGTTGATGCACCGGGCCCTCCAGGATAGAAAAACTTATATGCAATAAGCATATATCTAGTATCTAGATAAGTCAAGTCGTTCCGGCCTAGCGCTTTGTTGCGCCAGTATTCTTGCAAAATGTACACAAAATAAATGACGTTTAGCCAGTTTTTGCCTAAGGGTCTTGATGAAGTTTATCAATTTGTGCTAACGTGTCTCTTCAAGCGGTTGCTGGCGATACGCTTTGAGGTTGAAAAAGTTAGATATATAAAGCATCTAAATGTCAACCAGCGACCTGGCACCGCCCCAGGAGGCCCCATGAACCACGATTTTGACGTCATCTCGGCTGCCCGCAACTGGCGTTTCAAGGATGTTCGGCAGGTTTCCAGCGACATTGCCGGAGAGGTCTTTGCCAGTGATGTGCTGGATATGGATGAACTGCGCGAGCTGGTTTCCAAGCCGGTCTGGAAGTCGCTGCAGGCCACCATCGAAAAGGGCACCCCGCTCGACCCCAGCATTGCCGATACCATCGCCTTGGCCATGAAAAAGTGGGCCCTGGAAAAAGGTGCCACCCACTACACCCATTGGTTTCACCCCCTCACGGGCTACACTGCCGAAAAACACGATAGCTTCTATAGCCCCATCTCCGAAGGCAAGGTGATTGCCTCCTTCACGGGCAAGGAGCTCATCCAGGCTGAGCCGGATGCTTCTTCGTTCCCTTCGGGCGGTCTGCGCGCCACCTTTGAAGCACGGGGGTATACGGCCTGGGATCCTACCTCGCCAGCCTTTATCATGCGCCACTCCAACGGGGCAACCCTTTGCATTCCCACCGCCTTTGCTAGCTGGACCGGCGAAGCCCTCGACCTCAAAACCCCCCTGCTGCGCTCCATCGAGGCCCTTAACAAAAGTGCCCAGCGGGCCCTCAAATACTTTGGCCTGCAGGCCAATAAAGTTTCCTCGACCCTGGGGGCCGAGCAAGAGTACTTCCTGATTGACGAAGAGTTTTACTTCCGCCGCCCCGACCTGGTCATGACCGGGCGTACCCTCTTTGGGGCCAAGCCGCCGCGCGGTCAGGAACTTGAAGACCACTACTTTGGCTCCATCCCTGACCGGGTGCTTTCCTTTATGACCGACGTAGAAAACCAGCTCTATGCGCTGGGGATTCCTGTAAAGACCCGCCACAACGAAGTAGCCCCCGGCCAGTACGAAATTGCCCCCATCTTCGAACCCTCCAACATTGCTGCCGACCACCAGCAGCTCATCATGCAGGTGCTCAAGAACACCGCCCGCCGCTATGGCCTGGTGGCGCTGTTGCACGAGAAGCCCTTTGCCGGTATCAACGGCTCTGGCAAGCACTGCAACTGGAGCATGGGTACCGACACCGGTATCAACCTGCTCGAGCCCGGCGATACCCCCCACGACAACCTGCAGTTCCTGTTTTTCTGCGCAGCCGTTATCAAGGCAGTGGACGTGCACCAGGATCTGCTGCGCATCAGCGTAGCCTCGGCTTCCAATGACCACCGCCTGGGGGCCAACGAAGCGCCGCCGGCCATCCTCTCGATCTTCCTGGGTGAGCAGCTCACCGACATCTTAGAGCGGCTGGTCAGCGGTAAAGGCGGTTCAGGCAAGAAGGCGGGTGTGCTCGAGCTCGGAACCCCAGTGCTCCCACCTCTGCCCAAGCACGCCGGCGACCGTAACCGCACCTCGCCCTTCGCCTTCACCGGCAACAAGTTCGAGTTCCGTGCGGTGGGCAGCAGTCAGAGCATCTCCTTCCCCATTACCGTGCTCAACACCATCGTGGCCGATGCCATTGACGCGCTGATGGACGCGGTCGAGGCCAGGATGAAGAAGAAGATGGCCTTTGAACAGGCCGCGCTAGAAGTCATCAAGGAGACCTACGCACAGCACAAGCGTATAGTTTTCAATGGTGATGGCTACTCTGCGGCCTGGCACAAAGAGGCCGCCAAGCGGGGGTTGTTGAACCTGCGCACCGCAATCGATGCCATCGAGCACTTTACCGATGAGAAAAACATCAAGCTATTCACCCGCCTGGGGGTTCTCAACGAACGCGAGATTCACGCCCGCCAGGAGATCATGTACGACATCTACTTCAAGCAGGTCAACATCGAAGGCGAGACCACCGAGTGGATTGCCCAGACCCAGATTCTACCGGGGGCCCTGAGCTACCTGGCCGAACTCTCGGAGATTGAGGTCAAGTCTCGGGCGGCCGAGCGTACCATCGCGCAGGTGGTGCAGGCCACCGATGCCCTCTCCGATGCCTTAGAAAAGCTCAAGGCCCAGAACGCCGAGCTTGGCGGCGACGAGGTGCACGAAAAAGCCCACCACATGCGCGACAACGTGCTGCCGGCCATGGCCGAGGTACGCAAGGCAGCGGATGCACTCGAGCGCATCCTGGCCGATAGGTACTGGCCTCTACCTAGCTACCGTGAAATGCTTTTCGTCAAGTAAGAACCTGCCTCTGCCTCCGACACCTCCCTTTACGGGGGGTGTTTTTTTACTCCAGGGCCAGCTTCACGAACATCGAGCCATCCGGGTTAGAGCGCTCTTTACATAGAATGAGCCTCCCGAGAATCAAGAATCCTCTATCCCAGACAGAACAGTTGCCGCCCGGAAACTCGAAACCCAAGCACTCGTGGGCGCGTAACAATCGTCTGGGCGCAGACGCATTCTCGTTTTCGTGGGCGGCCACGTCTTTTAGGAGCGCGATAAACCTGTCTGCCGACCTCCGCGGAGTTATCTGGTCAACCCTGTAGCTGTTTTATTGAGGGCCTGGCGCTGTCTGAAACAGCCCGATAGTCGGCAATCGGTAGGTAACTTTGTGCGCGGTGGGCTTCAGTACGTCGACTCATCTAAAGAATTCGGTTGAGTAACGAAGTGGTGTGATGATGGGTAAAAACCAACATTTTGGAGAGGATTGGTTTGAAAGCCGTTGCCAAGCAGAGAGGGAATGTTGTATTGGACGGTGACGAGTACGGTAAAGGGCAATCTGCAGCCAGTCCTTAGCTCTAGGAATAGACCGGATGTTTCTCCGTTTTTGCCGTCGCCACAGCCTGCCATTCCCCACTTCGGCGGTGTTGTTGGTTTTGGGGAGCCGGGGTTCAAGCCAGTAACTTTTGACCTGATTCCAAGCCCGCATGAGGGGTTCCAGACAGCCCTTCCAGCGGGGTAGCAGCACTTGCCAGAAATAGGCTTCCGCCTCCCCCAAGGTCTTCATCTCCAACAGCACTTGCAGTTCCAGCTGCAGCCGATTCCTTTGATCTTTGGTGGTCTTGCCCAGGATATCCCTGCTCAGGTGGAACCAGCACCTGACCTGTTGCACTTTAGACCCCAGCCAGTTCAAAGCCTCTGCGATCTCGGGCGCCCCATCGGAAACCACATAATCAAGCGACCCATCGCTGAGCAAATCCCGTACCCGTTCAAACCCCCGCTCCTCGGCCAGATCAGCCGATATAGGACAGCCGCTCTGGGCTTCCCAGACCCCATAACCCTGGCCCCGGCTATCCCGCCCATACACCCAGTCATCCACACAAACCTTGCGGATAAGCCCTTTGATCTGTGCGTTCTCTGCTTTGAGCAAGGTCTGTCCCCGGTAACCACCGCTTTCTGCCCAATCCAGTCGGGTGGCCAGCACAATCGGATAACCCAGCAAGGCAGCGATATCCGCTTTGACCGCCTCGGTAACCCGATAGCTGTCAAGGATGACAAATAAACCCTGCACCAGGCGGCTATACCAGCGATAACGTTGGCATTCTGGGGTATATTCCACCCTTATCTGCCGTTTGCACGCAGCACAGCGCAGGCGTTTGAGTCGGGTTTCTTCTATGCCATTCAGGGTTCGAAGCTTCCGCTTGCGATAGCCGCCACATTCGACTTTCACACTTCCGCAGTTCTGGCAAGCTACACTATCTTTGGGCTTCTCTGGGTTATTCACAAATCCAGTTTAGAAGCCCCTTCCTTTGCTCAACCGAATTTTTTATATGACTCCAGTACGTCCCTGCCTATGCAGACTGACATAAATACGCTAAAATCATATTTATAGCCGGGTTGTGCGTAAGGAAAACGTATGAATGATTCTATTTTGGAGGCCCTGCTGGACTCTTATGCGCGCAACAACGCCATCTTGCTGAATCTGCTTCAGGCACTGCCTGAAGGGGGTCTGGATGCACAGGTACTCGAGGGCAGCCCGAGCATTGCGCAGCAGTACGCGCACATGCAGCAAACCCGTCTGTTCTGGCTGGGCCAGGTCGCGCCCGAGTTTGCTACGGGTATGAACCAACTCTTCCGCCAGGCCGGGGAGGAATGGGTGGCCGAACGTGAAACTGCCTGCATCGAGCAAGCACTGAACCAGAGCGCCCACGCCGTGTGTGAGGCGGTACGGGATCGGCTACATACCGGCCAGGCCATGCAGGGGCCACACGCTTCCTACGATCACCCTATTCTTTTGCTTCAACACCTGCTCTGGCACGAGGGCTACCATGTGGGGCAGATCAAGCTAGCCCTTAAGGCTACTGGCTACAGCATGCCGGAGGAAGTGGAAGAAAAAGCCATCTGGAGCCAGTGGCGAACGGAGGTTTGGTGATGATGGGCCTGCAGTTCAGCGGTGAAATCTGGGAGTGGCGCGGGCCTGCGCCGTTCTACTTTGTGACCGTTCCCGAGGAGCAAAGCCAGGCCATCAAGAGTGCCGAACGGTTGCTGACCTACGGCTGGGGCATGATTCCAGTGAAGGTGCGCATCGGAAAGACCGAGTGGAGGACCTCGCTTTGGCCCAAGGACGGTCGGTATGTGCTTCCGCTCAAAGACCAGGTGCGCCAGGCCGAGCGCCTGGAAGTGGGTCAGACGATCACGGCGAAGCTCGAGGTCAGCCCAGAGCGGAACAGGAAGCGATGAACATCCCCGAGATGTACAACTACCTGGTTCGCGCGCGCCGCGAGTTGTGGGGGGTACTCGAGGCTGTCCCAGACGATGTGCTGTCGCGCCCCCTGCTGGCTGGCGAGCGCTTCCACTGCATCAAAGACCTGGTGTTTCACCTGGCCAGCGTGGAGGACTCCTGGCTGCATGAGGACATAATGCGTACGGAGCCGGTGTTGATGAACATGCCGGCCCTGAGGAACACCACCGGCGGACCGGCGTACGCGGGCTTTGCCCTGCACGCCCTGCTGGACTACTGGAAGGCTGTCGAGCAGAGCACCCGGGCCTATCTCACCGCGCTCACCGATACCGAATTAAAGCGGGTGCTGAGCCCGCACGACGACCTCGAGCAGCGCTACACGGTGGAGAGCATCCTGTGGCACGTGATGCTGCACGAAGTGCGGCATACCGCGCAGATAGCTTTGCTGTTGCGTATCCAGGGCATTAAGCCGCCCGCCCTGGACTTGCTGTGGTTCTTGCCTAGGTTTTGAGGCCCTCGACATAAAAGCGCGTTGCGCCTACAGGCTGTTCATGTTTGTGCGGGGTGGCTATAGCATTGGGGGGCAGTTTGCCCTACACTCTCTTCTGGACAGCGCACGGCGAATGCCCCTCTGACATTCCACCCGTAGCCTGTGTGAGGAGACCCGGATTCAAGTTGGAGAAGCTCAAACGTTACACTGCCAAGGATGCCGAAGAAACCTACCTCGTCCCCCACTGGGCGGCGGGGTTTTTTCGGGTAGGGGAGGATGGCGAGCTCGAGGTCACCCCTGAAGGGCCGGATGGCCCCAGCGCTTCGCTGTACGAAATTGTGCAGGATCTGCGCGATGAAGGCCGCCCGCTGCCGGTGATGCTGCGTTTCCCGCAGATTTTAGAAGCCCGGGTCCTGGCGCTCAACGAAGCCTTCAAGCGGGCCATCAAGAAGTACCACTACCACGCCGGTTATCAGGGGCTTTTCCCGGTCAAGGTGAACCAGCGGCGTATGGTGGTCGAAACGGTGGCTCGAGCCGGCAAGCAGTACGCCTACGGCCTCGAGGCCGGTTCCAAAGCCGAGTTGGCCCTGATTCTGGCCCAGGATTTGCACCCCGAGTCCATCATTGCCTGCAATGGCTTTAAAGATGACGACTTCATCCGCCTGGCCCTGATGGGCAAAAAGCTGGGCAAAAACGTGGTGATTACTCTGGAGAAATTTGCCGAGCTGGGGCGGGTTATTCGCATTGCGCAGGAGCTGGGGGTGGAGCCCCAGATTGGCATCCGCTACAAGCTCAAGACCAAGGGTTCGGGGGCCTGGGAGGAGTCTGGGGGCGAGGCGGCCAAGTTTGGCTTTACCACCCCTGAAATTATCCGGGCCGTGGACATCCTGGCTGAAGCCGGGATGCTGGGCACCATTGCCATGCTGCACTCGCATATCGGCAGCCAGGTAACGGATATCCGCCGCATCAAGCAGGCCGTTCGCGAAATAGCCCAGACCTACGTACAGCTTCGCAAGCTGGGGGCTCCGGTGCGCTACCTGAACCTGGGGGGCGGCCTGGCCGTAGACTACGACGGCTCCAAGA
Source organism: Meiothermus sp. (assembly GCF_026004115.1). Taxonomy (NCBI): domain Bacteria; kingdom Thermotogati; phylum Deinococcota; class Deinococci; order Thermales; family Thermaceae; genus Meiothermus; species Meiothermus sp. The sequence goes on along the minus strand of NZ_BPIM01000002.1, from coordinate 26,598 downwards.
CTGCCTTCTACGCCTCGGCCAACTACACCCTGGAGGAATACGCCGAAGACCTGGTGTACGTGACCAAGGAAATCTGCGATGGCCACGGAGAACCGCACGCCATCCTGGTGACCGAGTCGGGGCGGGCCGTGACCGCCTACCACAGCGTGCTGATTTTGGAAGTGGTGGATACCATCCGTCCTCCAGGCGAAGAAAAGCTCGAGCAGCCCAAGGATGCCCACCCGGTGGTGAAGGACATGTTCGACCTGGCCAGGGGGATCTCGGCCAAAAATTACCGCGAGGTCTACCACGACGCCTTCGCCAACAAGGACACCATCCAGAACCTCTATGACCTGGGCCTCATCTCGCTGCGCGACCGGGCCGCTGCCGAGGCGCTCTTCTACCAGATTGCCCGCAAAACCCTGAAGCTGGCCCTGGAGCTCGACTACCCTGCCGACGAGCTCGAGGACCTGCAAAAGATGCTGGCCGACAAGCTGGTCTGCAATTTTAGCCTTTTCCAGAGCCTGCCCGACACCTGGGCCATCAAGCAGATGTTCCCCATCGTGCCGCTCTCTCGCCTGAACGAGCGCCCCACCCGCGAGGCCACCCTGGTCGACATCACCTGCGACTCCGATGGCAAGATCGACCGTTTCATAGACACCCACGACGTGCGCAACACCTTGCCTGTACACGAAATTCGTCCGGGAGAACCTTACTATCTGGGGGTTTTCCTGACCGGGGCCTACCAGGACGTGCTGGGCATGAGTCATAACTTGTTTGGCCGCATCGGCGAGGCTCACGTGGTCGTGGATGAAGATGGCTACGACATCGAGCGCTTCATAATAGGAGAGAAAGCCCGCAAGGTAATCGAAAAGATGGGCTACGAGGAGGGTGAACTGGCCGAGGCCGTAGAAAAGCTGGTGCGCTCCTCCAAGAAACTTACCCCGGCTGAGAAGGGATCTTTCATGGAACTGTACGCGCGGGAACTGGTGGGATATACATACCTGGAAGACTAGCCCTAATCGTACCAATGACGCCAATCGCTGACTACGACGTACTGATTGTGGGTGCTGGCTTTGCCGGTTCCGAGGCCGCCTACGCCCTGGCTAAACGTGGGGTGCGGGTGGGGCTTGTGACCACCAGTCTGGACTCGGTGTTTCTGCCCTTCACGCCTATCCAGGCCCCCTTTCCCAGCGGCTCTTTGCTGGCCGAGGTGGGTCAGGAGGGCCTGAAGGGTTGGGAACTCCACAGCAGGGCCAAGTATCGCCTGGAAAACCAGCCCAACCTGCACCTCCTGCAACTCTCCGTGACCGGCTTGCTGCTGGAAGGGCAGGCCGTGGCGGGCATCCGAAGCTGGGAGGGGCCACGCAAAACCGCGCCAGTAGTGGTGCTGGCGGTGGGCAGTTTTCTTTTGCCCAGGCTCTATATTGGCAGCGTGGCCGAGGAGGCCGGGCGGCTCTCGGAGGTGGCTTACCCCGACCTGTACCAGTACCTTCAGCAGTTGGGTTTTGCCTTTATTACCCAGGGGGCCCAGGTTGCTGAGCAGAGCGGAACGCCTGGTTACCGGGTGGAGTACCAGGTTTTCGCGCCCGGCGAGTGGGACTCAGCGACCTTCCGTCTGCATCGCCTGGGGGGGTTGTACGCAGTGGGGCTGTGTGTGCTGGGGCAGGGGACCTATGCCCAGATGGCCGAGGAAGGGATGCGGCTTGCGGAAAGCCTGCAGACTACAGTCAATCGTCGATAGTTGAATGACCATAGACCTATAGACCACGCAACTTGCAACTACAAAAGCCGTAGAGACTTGGTTTCAACCAACTTTAGTATCTTGCGATCCAGCCGCGATAAAGGGCGCTGCCCGGGGTTTTCTTTGGCCTCGTAGGGGGCTTTGTAGACCTGGATGTTCAGTTTGCGGTGCGTGAAGTCGTGGCGAACCGCGCCCACTGGCTCAGCTTTGTCCAGCCCAAAGCGGGCCAGCAAGCGCTCTAAAGCCCCTGGGTCTTCCTCCATCGGAACCCCCCAAAGCCCGCCCAGCACGGGGCCCTGGCGCAGTTCCAGGTGGACGCCCGCAGGCCCCTGCAAGACCAGCGCTACCATCTCGAGGCTTTTCTGCAGGCGTTTTTGGGCGGCAGGGTAGCGCTCGGGGTGGTTCTTTCCCTGGCAGAACGGGGCTACCGGGCAGGCCCCGCAGCTTGGGTTTTTGGGGGTGCAAACCGTGGCCCCCAGCTCCATCAGGGCCTGATTCCAGTTGCCGGGTGTGTCTCTATCGCCTCTGCGGTTCACCAGCTGGGCCATCAGGGTATCGGCGGTCTCCTGCACCTGTTTGGGGCTTGGCTTTTCCCAGGCAAACAGGCGCGACAACACCCGCCGCACATTGCCGTCTACCGTTGCGACGGGCTCCCCAAAGGCCATCGAGGCCACTGCGGCGGCGGTGTAGGGGCCGATACCGGGCAGGGCGAGCAGTTCAACGGACGAGCAGGGAAGCGCCTGGCCAGCGAAAACAAGCTGTTGGGCCAGCTTGTGCAGGTTGCGGGCCCGGGCGTAGTAACCACAGCCCTGCCAGGCCTTCAAAACATCTTCCTGGCTGGCTTGGGCTAGGGTTTCCAGGTTGGGAAATTGCTGCAAGAAGCGCTGGTAGTAGGGAATGGCCTGCTCGACCCGGGTCTGCTGCAAGAGCATCTCCGATAGCAAAATTCTGTATGCGTCAGATTCCCCCCGCCACGGCAGCTTGCGCTTGTGGTGCTGGTACCAAGTAAGCAGGGCTTTATGGAGGTTGCTGGGCATGGAAAAGCCGTGGTTGAGCGGTTCAGCAAAAGGCCTGGCCGAAAAGCTGCCGATGCACAACCATCAAGCAGCGATCCTGCACGACCGGTATGCCGGCCTGTCGCAGGGTTTCGGCAAAGGCCTCGTGCACAATCCCCGATTGTAGCCAGACCAGCCTGGGCTTGACGGCCAGAATCTCCTCCAGGTGGCCCGGCAGGGCCTCGCTCCGCCGGAACACGTTCACAATGTCGATGGGTGGCTCGAGTTCGCTCAGCGTGGCCACAATGGTACGCCCCCAGAGTTCCTGCCCCGCATAGGCAGGATTCACCGGCAGCACGCTGTAGCCGCTTTGGGTCAGATAGTCCGGTACATAGAAGGCCGCTTTGGCGGGGTTGGGATGGGCACCCAGCACCGCAATGGTGCGGGCCTGGAGCAAGAACTCACGCAGATTTTCCACCCAGGCCTCCATTCAAAAGTTCGATGATCTCGGTAAAGCCGGCTTCCTGGGCTACCTGCAAGGGGGTTTTACCCTGAAAATTTGGCAGGCTCAGGTCGGGGTGAGCGTTGGTCAGGAGCCAGCGCACGGCCTCAGTATGGCCTTGCATGACCGCCAGCTGCAAAGCCTGCTCAACCCCTTCTCTGGCTCCATACCTCCAGACCAGCTCGAGCATTTCCGGCAGCCCCGAGAGCGCTGCGTGGGGCAGCAAGGGTATGCCGTGGGCGCTTTTGTGCTTTGCGCGTGAGGGGTCACGCTTCAACATGGCCTGAACGGTTTCTACCTGCCCCAGCATGGCTGCGGTGGAGATTTCCAGAGGGGCTCCTCTGGATAGCAGAAACGCCACAATGGCTCGACTCCCCACATGGGCGGCCCCTTGAATGGCTGTTTCGGTATCGCCGGGCCGCCATTCGTGGGCCAGATTTAGCAACTCCGGGGTTTCATCCAGCATAGCCTGCACTTTTGCCAGATCGCCATGTCCAGCAATCACAAACTCACGGATGCGCTCGAGGGAGAGGCTCATGGGGGTAGCTTACAGCAGGCCATCGGCAGTCCGGCTAGACAAACCGCTCGGGGTGGGTGACCTGGTAGAGCCGCCAGGAGTCCCAGTCTCGGGGTCTGGTTTGAGCTTCGGCCCACTGCCAGAAGTGCATTAGCATAGAGCGCGCCGTGCGGGTTTCGTGGTAGAAGATGTCGGCCCCCAGCCCGCCTGCTTCCATCAGGCCCGAGTCGTAATAGGCCTGCAGGGCGACTTGCAGGTTGTAGGGAATCTGGCGAAAGTCCACCTGCACGTGGTTTTCCCCGATTTCCACCACCACATACTGAGCCCTTACGTCGCCGTTGAAGGGCGCCCCCACGGCCCCGCTGTTGAGCACCAGGGCCTCGCCCAACTGGTACATGAAGGGGCGGTGGGTATGTGACCCCACCAGCAGGCGGGCCGGGTAGTCCTCGCTGATTTCCACCAGGGTGCTCAGGGTTTGGTGTTCGTCGTAGCCTTCACGGTAGTGACGGGGCGAGCCATGGGTAGCCCGCACCAGCACGCTTTCACCCAGGCCTTCGGCTTTATCCAGGCCCAGGGCCCGCCGGGGTGCTTCCTCGATTACCACTTGAAAAGGCAGGCTGCCCAGCCAGTCCAGATGGTCCCGAGAGAGCTGGGCCACCGACCAGGCCGTGGGCTCGAACAAGGGGTCGGTGTAAAGGTCGTTGAGCGAAGGGTCGCGCTGGGCCCATTTGACCAACAAGTCGTCGTGGTTGCCCAGGGTAAACCAGAAGCCCTCGGGGGCCAGGGCGCGGCCTTGTTTGGAAGACGACAGGTCCAGCAGACGTTCCAGTACCTCGCGGTTGGAAGGCCCCCGGTTCACGATATCGCCATTGACTACCACCAGCCGGGGCCGGACTTCCTGCAGGTCGGCCAGGACGGCCTCGAGCGCCGGAAGATTGCCGTGAATATCCGACAAGATGGCAACGCGCATACTCAGTTTCCGGGTGCGAAGGGGTTGCGCTGCAGGGTGATGATGCCGGTGACCAGGGCCACTATAGCCAGCAGGCTAACGATGCTCAGGGCCTGTAAAAGCATCCAGAAAAAGTCCCGCAGACCCCACAAGGGAGAGGTTTTGGGGGTTTGGCGCAGTAGCAAAAACCCTGTCAGGGTAATAACCCACAAAAACGCCAGAACCACCAGCGCTCTGCCCACAGCTTTTTAGGATAACAGCCCAACCCAATTCCAAATAGCACAGTTCCCACCATTGCGCCAAACGCTACATGCGTGCGTTCTACAGGAGTACAGGCTGCTTCACTTGCCATCTGAGTTGTCGGGGTTTTCCTCGTCGCCGGGGCTGGAGTCCCCTGAACCCGAACCAGGTGTCCCACTGCCGGGTGGGGTTCCGGCAGGCGGTGTGGGGGGCGCAGGGGTGCGCTGATTGGGGGGCGGCGGGGCTTGTCCGGCGTTTACGCTGGCCCAGGCATAAGAGGCGCGCAGCATGTCCAGGTCTTTCTGGTCTACTACGCCATCGCTGTTGAGGTCGCCTTCCAGTTTTGGGGTGACGGGGGCTGATGCCTGGGGTACTGGCGTGGCCGAATCCTTAGGGGGTGAGGGGGGGCCTGGTGGGGTCGGTGTGGAGGTGGGCTGGACTGGTTCGGGTTGGGCGGGCTGCGCTTGACCAGGTTGGGCGGGCTGCGCTTGACCAGGTTGGGCGGGCTGCGCGGGGCTGGGGGGTACGGGTTCGCTGGGGGGGGTGTTCTCGGCAGCGCTGGGGGGGTTGGCGGCCTGGTTTTCGGAGGAAGCGGGCGGGGTCGCTTGTGCTTCGGTCTGGCCTTGAGGGGAGCTGTTTTCAGGGGCTTGGGGGGTGTTGGCCGCAGGCGCTTGGGGAGCGGTGGTAGTCAGGCGGCGGCCCCAGTTGCGGGCAAGGGCCTCGAGGTCGCTGTACTTGTAGCGCCCCTGAGTGCTTACCCGCTCGATGGCCTGGGCGTTGCCGGCCAGTTTGCCGTTTTTGTCGTAGAAGGCCACCCGGGTTTCGCGGAAGCTGGCTTCGGGCCGCACCTTTTTGTCGGGCAAGGGGGCGGCGGTGAAGCGAAAAACTTCGAAATCTTTGCGTGGGCCGATAAAGGCGGCATCAATATCCACCAGGCCCTTTTCCTCATCGTAGCGAAGCACATAGAGTACGCCGGCATCGGCCTTGAAGGTATCCAGGGTAGCTTTGAGGTCTTTTAGGGGAATTTGTGCCTGAAAGCCCCTGGCCTCGCGGTCGCGCACCCGGAACAGGTAGGGGAAGGGGTCGGATACCTCGGCCAGGGGGAAGACCTGGTCGAGCCGGGGGGGCGGGGTTTCCCCTATGACCAGGGTTACTTTTTGGGTGCGATTGGAAAGGTTGGCGTCCTCTACGCTCACCGTGAGCTCGAAGTTGCCCTTTTCCTGGGGCGTGCCGCTGATGCGCCCGTTGCTGTAGGTGAGGCCTTTGGGCAGGTTGCCCTCGAGGCTGAACTTGTAGGGCCGGATGCCGCCGTCTGCGGTGAGGGTGGTGCTGTAGGGTTCATCTACATAACCCGTGTCGATTCGAAGTGTCAGACGAAGGGGTTGACGGCTTTGGTTGTTTTGGCTGTCCGAACCGCAGGAGGCCAGCAGAATACCTAAGAATACGGGTAAACTCGCCCAAAGAACCCTGCTCAATACCGGTAACCCGCGCATGAGTCCAGTTTAGACCGCCGGATGAAGCCTGGTTGTGAAAATGGCCTGGCTATTACTCATGCGGGTACAACAATGGGGCCTCCACGATAAGCGTGATGGGGCATGCCTTCAGCGTTTGGGGCTTGTATAGTGTGGGGCATGAGTGTTAAGCCCGACTGGTGGATACGTGAAAAAGCCAAGCAAGGCATGATTGAGCCCTTCGAGGAGCGCCTGGTGCGCGATGGGGTGATCAGCTACGGGCTCTCGAGCTTCGGCTATGACCTGCGGGCGGCCCGCGAGTGGAAAATTTTCGCCAACGTGTTTCACACCATTGCCGACCCCAAAGGCCTGGATCCCAAGAGCTTTGTGGACTACGAAGGCGACGAGGTGATCATCCCACCCAATTCCTTTGTGCTGGCCCGCAGCATGGAATATATCCGCATGCCCGATAACGTTCTGGCCATCGCCATCGGCAAAAGCACCTACGCCCGGGTGGGCATCGTGGCCAACATCACCCCCCTGGAGCCAGGCTGGGAGGGGCATGTGACCCTCGAGTTCTCCAACACCACCCCCCTGCCGGCCAAGATGTATGCCGGGGAGGGCGTGGTGCAACTGGTGTTCTTCGAGGGGGAGCGCCCGGAGGTAACCTACAGCGACCGCAAGGGCAAATACCAGGGCCAGCAGGGCATTACCCTGCCCAGGATTTGAGTGAAGCCCAAAGCTGAAGGCTCAACCCCGAAAAGCAAAACCTTCACTGCCCTCGACACCTGGCCCTGAACCCTTCTGGCGTGTTCTCATCTGGGTAAGTAAACTGTTCCAGATGCGCGTTGCTTTGATCGTTGCCGTTCTGGTGGCCCTGGCCGCTGCCGCCTTTTTCTTGTGGCAGGGGAGTGGAGCAGACCGCAGTTTTGGAGGAAACATGGAAGCCCTGCCCTACAAGTCCGACAAGCCCGTGACCAAGTTTGCTAAAGCCGAGCAGGTGATTGACCCTGCCAAATTCGACTACTACGCCGAAATTGAAACCAGCAAGGGAAAAATCGGTATAGATTTATATGAAACAGAAGCGCCCAACACGGTCAACTCGTTTGTATTTTTGGCCCTCCACCGATACTTTGAGGGCATTGTGTTTCACCGGGTCATTCCGGGGTTTGTGGCCCAGACCGGCGACCCCACCGGCACCGGCATGGGCGGCCCCGGCTACCAGTTTGGGCTGGAAGTGACCCCCAAGCTCAACTACGACAAAAAAGGCGTGCTGGGTATGGCCCGCACCATGGATCCAAACTCCAACGGCAGCCAGTTCTTCATCACCTACGGCCCCACCCCCAACCTCAACCAGCAGTACACCATTTTTGGGCAGGTGGTACAGGGAATGGATGTGGTGGAAAATATCAACCCCACCGAAGGCCCCCAGGCCCGCCGGGAACGCGACAAGATTTTGTCGGTGAAGATATTTGCGAAGAGCAAATAGGCTTTAGCTCCGAGCCGATGGCTTTTGGGCTATCCGGTACCTGCATGATTCCCGAAGGCACCCGCTACTTTCTGCCCCCCGAGGCCCGCCAGCGCCGCGAACTGCTGGAGCGGCTGGCAGGGCTCTTGTATGGCTGGGGGTACGAGCCGGTAGAGCTGCCCTCACTGGAAATCTACGACCCACAACACACCCTGGCCGAGCGCGCTTTCAAGCTCGTAGACAAAACCGGCGAGGTACTGGCTTTGCGCTCGGAGTTTACCACCGCGGTAGCAGGGCTTCTGCGTAGCAACGGGCGGTTGGTGTCGGGCCAGCCGGTGCGCATGCAGTATGCCGGAACCCTCTGGCTGCGCGAGGCCAACGCCGAACTGGGGCGCAGCCGCGAGTTTAGCCAGGTGGGGGCCGAGCTGGTGGGGGTGAGCAGCCCCCAGGCCGACGCCGAGGTGCTCGAGCTGGCCTGGGAAGCTTTGCAACTCATTGGCTTCCCCGAGGCTAAGATCGAGGTGGGGCTGCCCGCCCTGGTGCGGGATTTGCTGGACGCCACGGGCTTGCCCGAAGAAAAAAAGGAGCGCTTGCGCCAGGCCATCCACCGCAAGAACAGCCCTGAGCTGGAGTCCTTGCTGAAGGACTATCTGGTACACCCCAGCTTGCAAAAGGCCCTGCTGGCCCTGCCCGACCTGTACGGCGGGCGGGAGGTGCTGGAAGAAGCCCGCAGGCTGCCCCTCTCGGGCAAAGCCCAGGCCGACCTGGACTGGCTCGAGGCCGTCCTGGCCCTGCTGCCCGAAGTACCGTTGCTTCTTGACCTTGGCCGGGCCCGGCTCCTGACCTTCTACACCGGCCTCAACTTCCAGGCCTACACCCCCGACTTTGGCCTGCCCCTGCTGGGCGGGGGCCGCTACGATGGGGCTTTGCTGCCTTATGCGGCGGGCTTTGCTCTGGGGCTCGAGCGGGTCATGGAGGCGCTACGCCTGCCGTTGTCCGAGGTCCCGCCAGAGGTACTGGCGCTGGATCGGGCTCTGGCCCGAAAGCTGCGCTCGGAGGGCAAGCGGGTAGAACTGGCCTGGACAGCCAACCTGCGCGACCTGAAGGAGTACGCTTTGGAAAAAGGAATCCGCTGGCTGGCGGTAGAGGGGCGGCTCGAGCCCATCGGGTAATACCGGATTCAAAAAGACTGGCTAGGAAACCAAAAACCCCAAAGGTCGTCTTTTTGAATCCTGGAGCACACCCCTCCCGAACGGTCGGCGAAAAAAGCATCTCCCTTTCCAAGGGGCGGTATCGCCCTCCGCTACGCGGATAACTTCGGCCCTGTTGATTCGTTACCGTTCGGTAACGAATCAACCGCACCTGGTATGTGTTCACACTGGCAACTCGGTGGTGCTCTTAACCTGCCGCAGCACCGCCGAGGAGATTACCGTGCTCAGGCCCGGAATGGCGGTGAGGTGATCCAGTAAAAATTTCTGAAACTCGTTCAGGTCGGCCACCATAATCTTGAGCAAAAAGTCGTCCTCGCCCATCACCACGTGGCATTCGGTGACCTCGGGGTATTTAAGCACCTCCTGCTCAAAACGCTCCACATCGGCGCGGCTTTTGTGGTCGAGCTTGACCCGCACAAATACGCACAGGCTGCGGCCGATTTTGTCCTTGTCCAGGAGGGCCACATAGCCCCGAATCACCCCCAGTTCCTCCAGTCGCCGAACCCGGCGCAGGCAGGTTGAGGGGGAAAGGTGAACCTGCTCGGCGAGTTCGCTGTTGGGGATGTGGGCCTGGCGCTGGAGGATGCTCAAAATTTTGCGGTCTTTTTTGTCCAGTTCAATAGTTGCCATGAGATTGCTCCATCTTAGCATTTTGTGCAATTTGATTGCATCAAAGAGCGAAAAATCGGGCGTTATCGCAAACTTTTGCCGTCCAAATGGTGCTACGCTAAAAGTAAATCCGAGGTATGCTTATGAAAATCAGAACCCAGGCCGTGCACGCCGGACACCACCCCGACCCCATGACCGGAGCCCATGTGGTGCCCATCTACAGCACCTCTACCTTCGCCTATGGTTCGTTTGCCAGGGGAGAGCGGCTTTTTGCCGGGGAGGAGGCGGGCTATATCTACGGGCGCGTCGGTAACCCCACCGTGCGGGCCTTCGAGGAGAAGCTGGCCAGCCTCGAGGGGGCCGAAGATGCAGTGGCCTTTGCCAGCGGAATGGCCGCCATCAGCGCGCTGTGCAACACCCTGCTGGCCCCCGGCGACGAAATCGTGTATCTGGCCCCTCTGTACGGCGGCACCGAGGGCTACTTTCTGGAGACCCTGACCAAATTTGGGGTGCGGGTAACCGACGCGGGGAGTGTGGAGAACCTGCCCCAGGTCCTTTCGCCTGCCACCCGGCTGATCTACCTCGAGACCCCCACCAATCCCACCCTGCGCATCTACGACCTAGCGGCGGTGGCCCAGCTTGCCCGCGCAAGAGGAGTGCTGACGGTGGTGGATAACACCTTTGCCACCCCCTACCTGACCCGCCCCCTGCAGCACGGTATTGACCTGGTGCTGCACTCGGCCACCAAATACCTGGGCGGCCACGGCGACTGCCTGGCAGGGGTGCTGGCCGGCCCCAGGGAGCCCATGGAGGCAGTGCGGGCCGAGGGGCTGCGGCATATCGGCGGTACCTTGGGGGCCTTCGAGGGCTACCTGATGCTGCGGGGCCTCAAGACCCTGCCCCTGCGCATGGAGGCCCACTGCGCGGGTGCAAATCAGGTAGCCGAATACCTCTCCCGGCACCCTGCCGTGCGGCGGGTCTATTACCCCGGCCTGCCCTCCCACCCCGGCCACGAGACGGCCCGGCGGCAGATGCGGGGCTTTGGGGGGCTGGTCTCCATTGAGCTGGAATCCAAACAGGCGGCGGCCATTTTCCTGGATAGCCTGAAGCTTTTCACCCAGGCCGTAAGCCTGGGCGATGTGGAGTCGCTGGCCACCCACCCGGCCTCCACCACTCACCAGCTTCTGCCGCCCGAGATTCGGGCTGCCCACGGCGTCAGCGATGCGCTGGTGCGCCTTTCGGTAGGCATCGAGGACCCCGAGGATTTAATTGCCGACCTCGAGCAAGCCCTTGCCCAGGTAACGCGGGCTACGGCGGCCTCGAGGTAGCCTTTGCTCCAGGGATGAGTATTTGTGGCGAGACGCCGGTTTTTATACCAGATTCGGTTAGTTCGTCACCCTTTGGTGACGAACTAACCCGACCGAAGTTATCCGCGTAGCGGAGGGCGATACCGCCCCTTGGAAGGGTGAGGCTTTTTTCGCCGACCGACAGGGAGAGGTGTGCTCTAGGATTCAAAAAGACAGCCTCTGGTGTTTTTGGTTTTGTAAACTGTCTTTTTGAATCCGGTATTAGGTGTGCTGGCGCCCCGGGTCAAAGGTTTAGGGCTTCAAGGGCCACGTTTGCAGTCCGACAAACCCCATCGGCCATAGACCATTGACTGCAGACGTTTTTTTCCTGCCATCGGCGAAAGGTTTGCACCTTTTCCTGAACCTCGAGTTGAGCTGGTATACCAAAAAGGGTAGCATATCCTTCCATGCTGGCTCCGCAAACCGAAGAGGCTTACCGCCGCCTGCGCCGGATGATTTTGTCGCTGGAACTGAGGCCTGGCGAGCCCCTGGTTGAGCGCAAACTGGAAGAACTGCTGGCGGTTTCCCGAACCCCCATCCGGGCCGCCATTCAACAGCTTTTCCGTGAGGGGCTGGTACAGCGCACGGGCCGGGTCTACACCGTAGCCCCCCTGGATCTGGCGGAACTCGAGGAGGCTTTTGAGTTTCGTACCTGGCTCGAGACCTACGTGGTGCGGGTGGCTGCCTCGCGCCGGCCCAACGCCCGCCAGCTTCGGGAACTGCTGGCCTCGGTAGAAGCCGACCTCGACCCCGAGATCGAACTGGAAAAAGCCACCGATTTCCACCTGGCCCTGGCCAAGCTTACCGGCAACCGCTTTGTGGTGGCCTCGCTGGCCCAGGTTTTGCAACGCATCTACCGGGCCCGCTACCTGGAAATTACCCGCCCCCAGGGGGCCGACCAGGCCCTGAGCGACCACCTGCACTTGATCGAACTGCTGCAGCAGGGGCAGGCCGAGGCGGCAGCAGCCTTTTTGCAGAGGCACCTCGAGCGTTCCCGGGAGGCCTTATTAGAAAGCCTCGAGGGCTCCATTTTGCTGGGCGTACGCTCATCTTGACGCCCAAGGTGGGCCGGATAGAATCAATGACACGCTATACCTTGGGCGATTTTTGCCTGTTGGAGATAGGAGGAACCATGATGCGATTGGCAACTTTAGCTGTAGTTTTGCTGGCTGCTGGAGGGGGGCTGGCCCAGTTCACCCCGCGCAACCCCGAGTGCATCGCCCCTGCCGGGGCAGGCGGCGGCTGGGACTTCACCTGCCGCAGCGTGGCCCAGGTGATGCAAGACCTGAAGATTGTGTCCCAACCCATCAAAACCACCAACCTAACCGGGGGTGGTGGTGGGGTGGCTTATGCCAACGTGGTTACTCAGCGTAACAACGATGCCAACCTGATTGTGGCGGCCAGCCCGGCCACCACGGTGCGGCTGGCCCAGGGGCAGTTCAGCCGCTTTACCGAGCGAGATGTGCGCTGGCTGGGCGCTGTGGCGGCCGACTTTGGCCTGGTGGCGGTCAAGGCCGACGCGCCCTGGAAAACCATGCAAGAGCTGGTGGCGGCCTGGAAAGCCGACCCCTCCAAAATAGCGGTGGGCGGGGGCAGCGCGGTGGGCGGCCAGGACCACATGAAGGTGTTGCTTCTGGGCCGGGCGGCAGGTATTGAGCCGCGTTCCATCAAATATGTACCCTTCGATGGCGGTGGCCAGGCCCTGACCTCCTTGCTGGGGGGCTTTATCCAGGTATTCGCCGGAGATGCTTCGGAGCTTCGGGCCCAGGTGGAGTCCGGTACGGTGCGGGTGCTTGCGATGATGTCGCCCCGTCGCCTCCCTGCGCCCTATGCCAACGTGCCGACCCTTCGGGAGCTGGGCTACAACGTAGACTGGGTGGTCTGGCGCGGCTTCTATGTGCCTAAGAATATGCCCACCGAAGCCTACGAGTTTTGGGCCAGGGCTTTGCGGCAGGTGGAGCGCAGCCAGGAGTGGGCCAAAGTGCGCGAGCAGAACAGCCTGGGTCAGTTCTTCATGACCGGGGCCGAGTTCCAGGTCTTCATCGACCGGCAGGTCAACCAGTTCCGCAACCTCTCCCGCGAACTGGGCATCATCCGCTAGACCCCAGCCGATGGCCGACCGCATCGTAGGCGTCCTGGTCTTGCTGCTGGCCCTGGGGTATGGCCTCGAGGCCAGCCGCATGCAGGTAGGCTTCCTTTCCGACCCTTTGGGCCCCCGGCCTTTCCCCTACATCATTGCTGTATTGATGGGGCTTTCGGCCCTATGGCTCATCTTCAAACCTGACCCCAGCCCCACCTGGCCGCCCGCGCGCTTCTGGCCGGTGCTGGGGCTGGTGCTCTTGAGCCTGGTGGCGTATGCCTATTTGGTGGTGCCGCTGGGTTTTATACTCACCACTACCCTCGAGATGACCTTGCTCTCGCTGCTGTTTGGCGCCCGCTGGTGGCAGGGGCTGGGGGCTGCGCTGGCCTTCACCCTGGCCGTCTACTTCTTGTTCACCGAAGGGTTGGGTGTGACCCTGCCGGTAGGCCGGATTTTCGGATAGGGGAGACCGGTGGACATCCTGCAAGCCCTCCTTAATGGTTTTGGGGTCGCTTTCCAGCCCCTCAACCTGTTCCTGGTGGTGCTGGGCTGCCTGGTGGGTACGCTGATTGGGGTTTTGCCAGGTATTGGCCCTATCAGCGGGGTGGCCCTTTTGGTGCCCCTCACCTTTGCCCTCAAGATGCCGCCCGAGTCGGCCCTCATTTTGCTGGCGGGCATCTACTACGGGGCCATGTACGGCGGCTCCACCACCAGCATCCTGCTCAACATCCCCGGCGAGACCTCCTCGGTGGTCACGGCGCTGGACGGCAACAAGCTGGCCAAGCAGGGCCGGGCCGGCCCCGCACTGGCCATGGCGGCCTGGGGCTCGTTCATTGCCGGCACCCTCTCGGTGGTGGGCCTGATGACCCTGGGCCCCTTGCTGGCCCAGTGGGCCATCCGCTTTGGGCCTGCCGAATACTTTGCCCTGATGGTTTTTGGCTTCTCCACCCTCTCGGCCCTGGCGGGCAAAAACATGTTCAAGGCCCTGATCGCTACCGGCTTTGGCCTGATGCTGGCCACGGTGGGCCAGGACCCCCAGTCGGGCATATCGCGCTATACCTTTGGGCTCTTGCAGCTCGAGGACGGCATGGACTTTCTGGTGGTGGCCATCGGGCTTTTCGCGGTCAGCGAGGTGCTCATGCTTCTGGAGGAGAAGACCCCCGGCGCCATGCGGGCCCAGGTGGGGCGCATCTACCTTTCCTTGCGGGACTTCATGGCCTCGCTGCTCACCATTTTGCGTAGCAGCGTGCTGGGCTTCCTGATAGGGGTTCTGCCGGGGGCCGGAGCCTCCATTGCCAGCTTCGTGGCCTACACCACCGAGAAGCGCCTGCTGGGCGCCAGAGCCCGCTTTGGCGAGGGCGACCTGCGCGGGGTGGCGGCGCCAGAGTCGGCCAACAACGCGGCGGCGGGCGGGGCCATGATTCCCCTCCTGACCCTGGGCCTGCCTGGCAGCGGTACGACTGCCATCATGCTGGGGGCCCTGATCAGCCTGGGGGTCACGCCGGGGCCGCAGATGTTCCAGAAGAACCCCGAGGTGGTCTGGGGCCTGATCGCCTCGATGTACGTGGGCAACGCGGTGCTGCTGCTCTTGAACCTGCCCCTGGTGGGCCTTTTTGTAAGGCTTTTAGCCGTGCCCGCCTGGTTCTTGATTCCGGCGGTGCTGGCCATCAGCTTCATAGGCGTGTATGCAGTCAACAACAACCCCTTCGACCTGCTCCTGATGGCGGCGTTTGGCCTGGTGGGCTACCTGATGCGCAAGCTCGAGTTTCCCCTGGCTCCGGTGTTGTTGGGCCTGGTGCTGGGCTATCTGATGGAGATTAACCTGCGCCGGGCCATGACCATCAGCAACGGCGATGTGGGCTATCTGTTCAGCAGCCCCATTGCCGTCGCGCTGTGGGTACTGGCTGCACTCTCGCTGTTCGCGCCTGTGATAATCGCCCGCTTCCGCAAGCAGGGCTTGGGGCAGGGCGATGAGGAGTTGTAGGCAGGTTAGCAACCGCTGTTCTAGAGGAAGCTTTTAGCGCATTTCCTTTACCAGAACCTGTGCAGTACCAAAGCATCCGGGATCGGTAAAAGCTTCGGTCCCTGAGCCGTTGTTGGCAGCTCTTACCCAAATGCTTACGGTGTGGGTACCTGTCGGCAGGCCCGTCACCACACCGTTCATTGTTGCGTTGACCCCTGTCCCCCCGACTTCATTGCTGAGCACCAGGGCGCGGATTCTCCCGGTTGCTGTGGGGTTGTTGTCGACCCGTAACTCGAAAATGGCCCCATTTGAGCTGGTCAGGGACTGGACGTACAGCCGCCCGGTGAAGGTCAGTTCGATGGTTGAGTTTGCGTCTTGCTTGTTGAAGGTTCCCAGGTCTGCGATTTTGGTGTAGGTGTTTGTGAAGGCTGCAACGGTTTCGCAGGACACTGGAATTGCTGTGCTTCGCAACAGCCCGGTGGTGGGTTTGGCCTCGAGGGTGTCCACGGCTGTCTTCAGGGCTGTAAAATTGGCGTTCAAGGCTGCCGCACTAATAACTTGCCCGGCCGAAAAACTGTTGGGAATTGTCACTGCCAACGCGCTTAACCCCGCCGCTACGATGGATACACCTAAAACGAAGTATTTGAGGTTCTTTCCGTTCATGGTTCCTCCTTTGAGGGCAATATAGTCAACCCAGCGTTATTTAAGCGTTATGTAGACGTCTGCACGATTGGTAATCGGTTTGTGGATTTCGGTCGGACTGTTGTTAGCGTCTGACACCGTCACACGATTTCGCTAGCAACGGATTGGCGGGCCGAGTAGTGGCAATCGTGACCCTCCTTACGACCTCCACCCCCGGTTGCGCTACCCTCAGGGCATGGAACTCCTCGGGTGGTCGCTGGTCATTCTGGCGGTGCTGCTGCTCACGGGTTGGTTGGGGCCCCTTCTGGGGGTGGTGCTGGCCATTGCCGCCCTGCCGGTACTGGCCGTGCTGGGTGTGGTGCTGTTCCCCCTGCTGCTGGTGCTGCTGGTTCTGGGCCTGGTGCTGTGGGTGGTGGGCAGCGCCCTGGGGGTGGCGGCGGGCTTGCTGGGGTTTTTGCTCCAGTGGGGGCTACCTCTCCTGCTTCTGGGAGCGGGTATCTGGCTACTCACCAGAAAGCGACATCCGCGCTTGCAAGCCTAAAAAAAAGCCCCCTCGAGCGAGGGGGCTCTAAGTAGTGTGCTATTTATCGGTACACAATGCGCCGACGCTCACCCTCGCGCCGCTCTTCAAATCCTTCGAGACGGCGCTCACCCTGGCTGCGGCGCTGCCCTCCACCCTGTGAACGGCCCTGGCTCTGACGACTGCCTTGACTACGGAAGCCCTGGCGTTCAGGCAGCCGGGACTCCGCAGGCACCTCGGTGGCTTTCATCAGGCGCAGGTCGCGTAGCACCGAATGGTCGAGCTTGCTCACGTCCTCAGGCCGAATATCCACATAAGCGGCCACCTCGCCGTCCAGGCGAATGCGCCCGATCTCGCCTGCGCCCGCGCCTTTCAGCACTGCAACCACACGGTTCACGCTGAGGCGCGAGCCCGAAAGCTTGAGGGTGACCCAGTTCTCCTCGCCGGTAATCAGGCTCTTGGGGGTGGGGGCTCCGCCCAGAATCAGGGCCAGCATGCCGGCCACGGCGTCCACGCCTCCTTCGGCAATCAGGCGCTCGGCCTGTTCGCGCCAGAGCTTCTTGTCGGCCTCGGGCTGCCTGGCAATCCGGCGGGCCAGCACGGCCCACTTGGCCTCCATGACCTCTTCGGGGGTGGGGGGGTTGACCCGCTTGAAGCTGCGTTTGACCTCGCGCTCGAGGGTCTCCAGTTCGCGCTTCTCGCGGGGGCCATACAGAATTACCACCTTGCCCGAGCGCCCCGCCCGACCCGTGCGGCCCGAGCGGTGCAGATAAGATTCGCTTTGATCCGGCAGGCGGTAGTGTACTACCAGATCGACCTCGGGGATGTCCAGGCCCCGGGCCGCTACATCGGTTGCGACCAGCACGCTTACGGCCCCGCTGCGGAAGCGCTCCATTACGCGCTCGCGGTCAATCTGGCCCATGTCGCCGTGAATGGGGGCCGCGCTGTGGGCCCGGCTTTCCAGGCCCAGGGCCAGGTCGTTGCACTCGGCCTTGGTACTTGTAAAGACGATGGTGCGCTCGGGTGCATAGGCAAAGAGCAGATCCGAGAGCACCGAGATGCGGCCATGGATGGGGGCCTGAATGGCGACTTCCTCGTAGGAGATGGCCTCGTCTTTGATGACATTGATAAGGGTAGCCCCCCGTTGAAAGCGCTCCGAAAGGCGACGCGCCCAGGTGGGTAGAGTAGCCGAGAACAACAGGGTCTGCCGGGTGGCAGGCGTGGCCTCCAGCAGTTGCTCGACCGCTTCCTCAAAGCCCATCGAGAGCATCTCATCGGCTTCGTCGAGCACCACAATCTCGACCCTGGATAGCTCGAGAACGCGCTGCTCCATGTAGTCAATGGCCCGCCCCGGGGTGGCTACTACCACGTCGGTGCCGCGTTTGAGGGCCTCGGCCTGCTTGCCGTAGCCGGTGCCACCGTAGATGGGCGTGATGCTGAGGTGCGGCGCCAGCCACTCGAGTTCCTTGGCGACCTGCAAGGCCAGCTCGCGGGTGGGGGTGAGGATAAAAGCCCGGGGGGCGCGTCCGCGCTCACGGGCGGCATCCAGCCGATGGGCGATGGGGATACCAAAAGCCAGGGTTTTGCCGGTGCCGGTGCGGGCCTGGCCCAGTACGTCCTTGCCCTCCAGGGCCAGTGGGATGGCCGCAGCCTGGATGGGGGTGGCGGTGGTAAAACCTTTGGCTTCGAGGGCCCTGGCAACTTCAGACCTTAACGTAAATGCAGAAAACTCCATGTTTCAAACGTCCTTTTTGGGTGGTGGGCTGAAAAGCCTTCGAGGCGAATCCAACCCTGTAGGGTTCGAGCCGCTCATCCCAGAAAGAACCGAATGTCCAAACTGTACCGAGGTATAGGATGTACGGCTTTGTTGAACCATGCGCTTGGCCGCACCCTGCGGGAAAGTAAGCGCAACCCTTGCAGTGTGGGGGATGGTGTGGGTTTTGTCAAGGGTTATTGGTTGAAAGCCCGAAGCCAAAGGCCCAAAGCGTATGAATATTGCCTAAAAATCAGACTATTACCGATTTTTTGGCTATCAGCTTTGGGGCTTTAGGATACTTCTTTACACGGCTTCTGTTATCCTTGGCCCTCGAGGTGATTGTGCGCTGGTTTGTGTTGCTTTTGTGGATTGCTGTCGGTGCTTCTGCGCAGCAGCTTGCCACCCGTCAGTTGGTACTGGACTTCGAGGGGGGGCTGGCCTACCTTAATGGTTCGCCCATCACCCTGAACCCCCCTGCCCGTGTGGTGGAGGGGCGGGCCCTTATTCCGGTGCGGGAGGTGGCCCGGGTACTGGGGGTCAGCCTGGAGAACCTGAACCATGGCACCCAGGGGGTGCGGCTGGGTAAGCTGGAACTTTACCCCGCTTTGGGCCAGGCCCGCCTGGACGGACGGCCTTTGGGTTTGAACGAGGTGGGGCAGTTGCAGGATGGGGTGATGTACGTTTCGGCCCGCGCCCTGGAAGCGGCCCTGGGGGCTACCGTGGTGTTCGATCCGCTACAGCGCATGCTCACCCTGACCTATACCCACGGTGCCATTGCGCGGGACACCACCCGTCCGGTTGCGCGTTTTGCTACCGACAAGCAGGAGTACAAAATCGGGGAGCCGGTGCGTATCATCGAGTACTCCTATGACCCCGACGGGCAGCCGCTTTCCCTGAGCTTTACCGGACGCGAAGAAGCCTACTTCACCCCTGGCGAGAAACTGATTACCCTGGTGGTCACCAATCGCGCAGGGCGCAGCAGCGAGCCTTTTTCCCGGCGCATCGTGGTGCGGCCCGAGGTTATGTACAGTGCGCGCGATTATGCCCTGCGCTTTTACAGTTTGGGGCGCCTCTTTCTCGACTCCGAGATACTGAGCTATCCGGTTCTTGCGACCGATAAGCAGGACGGGGACATACCCCTGCTGGTCTCCAACTCCCCCGAACAGGTCGCGCGCTCGGGGGTGCTTTATGCCGACGCAATAAGCGGATCGGCTCGCCTCCTGGCCTATCACCAGAACGCCCTACCGACTCCGGCCCGGCTGGTGGTGCTGGTGAGCAACGTGGACATAGTGCCGGTTCAACTTAAAGTCGAGCGGCTGGGCGAGACGGCGGCTACCCGGGTAGTGGCGGTGCTGGGGCAGGTGAGCCTGATGGACTTCTTGCTGGCTCAGGCAGGCGAGCAGGTGCGCCTTGAGCCTGGCCAGACGGCGGCGCTCTACCGATCGGACCCGCTGGCTACCGGACAGGGCCTCAACCTGATGGTCGATCTCCAGGCCAGTGGTCAGGTCAACCTGACGGTGGCGATGATCGAGGAGAGCTTGCTGCCTGCGCTCAGCAAAGAGGGGCTGGCTTCTCTGCTGCCCTTGCTGCCCAACCTCGAGCCCGATGGTATCCATGTGCGCGGTACTTTTCCATCGGCGCTGCGTACCCTGCGGGTGCGACTGGAAGGCATGGTGGGCCGCATCGTGATTGGTGATGGGGTTTTTGACCCAACGCCTGCCGGCATGGATGCCCTCACGGGTCAGCTTGTGCGCCTTCGGGGCCACTACGGCCTTACCTACCGGGTTGTGCTGGACGGGGCACTCAACACTGTGGGCGCTTTCTCTCCCCGCGGGGGGGCTTATGCGGGTGCCATCCGGGTCAACGGCCTCTTGCAGCCTGTGCCGTCCAATGGGGTGCTTTTGCGCCCGGACAACCCCCTGATTTTCTTCCGCGAAACCCAGAATGATCAGGTTACCATCGAGCTCATACCGGCTTCCGGTTCGTATCTGCCGGTGAATCTGGTGGTGTACCGACTGCAGCCACTAGAGGCCACCCGGCCCTAAGAAGCCCCCGGAAAGGGAATTACATCTACCGAATCGCCAGGCTGCGCCAAGAGGCCGGCCTCGAGCACCACCAGCGCATTCCCCACCGCCATCGAGTTCAGCACGCCGCTGGACTGGTTGCCGGTGCTGGCCACGCGGTAGCGGTCGTTTTCCCAGCGCAGTACGGCCCGCCGGTAGGCCCGCCGGGTAGGGTTGGCCTCGAAAGGGGTATCGGCCACAGCCCTCAGCAGGCTGTAAGGCGCATCGGTGCGGCCTAATAGTTTGAAGAGAAAAGGCCGCCCGAAGAGCAAAAACGTCACCATCGCCGAGACCGGATTGCCCGGCAGGCCCATCAGGGGTAGCCCGTTCCAGGTCGCAAAGAGCAAGGGGCCCCCCGGCTGCAACTTGACCTTCCAGAAATGGATCTCACCTTCGCGCTCCAGCATCTGCCGCACGATGTCGTACTCGCCCATCGAAACCCCACCCGTCGTGAGGAGCAGGTCAAGTTTGCCAGCTCGCTGTAGCTGGGCCCGAACTCCCTCTACACTGTCCGACGCTTTGGGTAAGATGACGGGCTCACCGCCTGCCTCCAATACCAGGCCCGCCACCGAGTAGCTATTGGAGTTGTAGACCCCGCCATAGGGTAGCGGCTCCCCTGGCTCAACCACCTCGTCGCCGGTGGACAGAATACCCACCCTGGGCCGCCGAACCACCGGCAGTTGGTCGTAGCCCATGGCCGCTGCCAGCCCCACCCGGCCGGGGGTGAGTAAATCGCCCTTGTGCAAATACGTCTGCCCCAGCACCAGGTCGTCGCCCTTGCGGCGAATGTCGGCAGCCGAGGCCGGTTTCATCAGCCAGACATAATCGCCCTCCCGCAGGGTGTCTTCCACCCGAATCACCGCATTGGCCCCTCTGGGGATGGGGGCGCCGGTAAAAACCTGCACGGCTTCTCCGGGCTCCAGCTTTCCGGTGAATGGTTTGCCGGCGGGTGATTGACCGACCACTTTGAGCTTGACCGGGTTACCCAACGAGGCGCCCCTGGTGTCGGCCTCGAGGCAGGCATAGCCGTCTACTGCCGTATCGTCGGTGTAGGGGTGGTTAACCTTAGCACTTAGTTCTGCGCCCAAAATGCCGCCGTAGGCAGCGGTCAGGGGCAATAGCTCAATGCTTTCCAGGGGTTTGGCCTGTTGCAATACAATCTCAAGGGCTGCTTCGACGGTAATGTTCTGCTTCATAGCTTCTATCCTATCCAGTTGGGGTTATCTTCGTGATACAAGGACGTCCCCCCTATTGACACATCCAAACACCTTTGATATTCTTCTCGTTGCGCCCCAATACGAAGGCTGGCGCGAGGATCATGACAAAGGGGTAGTAGATAAGGGAAGGAAGTCCATCCTGGACGTTATCTATTGTGCGAGCGATAGAGGGGATTCAGGGTGGGTGTGAATAGACCTAATCTCTGGGGGTGACTCTAGAGAGGGAATAAAGGTCAAGATAGAACGGGCACACGGTGGATGCCCTGGCACCTAAGCCGATGAAGGACGTGATTACCTGCGAAAAGCCCGGTGGAGCTGGTAGTAAGCTTTGATACCGGGATATCCG
>NZ_BPIM01000001.1:1697500-1897500 GCF_026004115.1 Meiothermus sp. | reverse complement strand
TGGGCAAAATATAGCGGTAGAATGGAATCATGGCGGTCACTCGAGCCAAAACCAAGCGGGCTTTCCAGAACTACACCTGGGAGGATGTGGAGGTGCTGGCCTATAAATCCGAGGAAGCAGCGCCTTTCAAAAACGTAACCCGCCAGGTGCTGTTTGACGACCCCCACTTGGCCGCCCAGTGGCGCTACTTTGAGGTTGCGCCGGGGGGACACACCACCCTCGAGCGCCACCAACACGTGCACGCCGTGATGGTCATCCGGGGGCGGGGGGCTTGCCTGGTGGGGGACGAGGTGCATGCGATTGGTCTGCACGACCTAATTACCGTGCCGCCCCTTACCTGGCATCAATTCCGCGCTACCGAGCATGAGCCCCTGGGCTTCTTGTGCCTGGTAAATGCCGAGCGCGACCGGCCTCAGTTGCCGGGCCCCGAAGACCTGCAAACTTTACGACAAAACCCCCAGGTAGCCGCTTTTATTCGCGTATGAACGAAGCTAGTCTAACTGGGAAAGGCTTGAGAAAAGCTTGTGATAAGGTGATGGCATGTCGAAAAGAGGTGTAGTTGAAGAAACCAAGGGGGCTGAGAACCCCGATGCCCACCTCGAGCAGATTCGCTCGATTCTGTTTGGCCAACAGATGCAGGCGTTCGAGCGCAAACTCCAGGGCCTGGAGCAGCACATTCAGAACAACGCGGAACAGATGAACCAGAGCCTGCTCGACCGAATTGCAGCCCTGGAAAGTCGGTTGGTCGGGCTTTTGGAGCAAGAGACCCAGGAGCGAGAGATTGCCGACCGGTCACTCCAGGAAAACCTCAACACCGCAGTAAGCAACCTGGAAGGGGAGCTGGCTTCGCAGGTGAAAGAGCTGCGAGCCGACCTGAAGGACCAAGGCAAAGAGCTAAGCAGGAAGCTCGACCAGCTGGCCACCAGCCTCCAGGCCGCCATAGATGAGCTCCGCTTGAGCAAAACCGACCGCTCCACCCTGGCCCAGCTGCTAGAGGGCCTGGCCGAAAATCTACGGAAGGCGTAAAGCAAGGGGCTGGAGAGGCAGCCGGTTAGCCCTCTCTCCCCTGCCCCGCTCCAGTCATGGCGCGCCCCACTCCCCCCTCCCCCCAAGGCGACCTCGAGGCGCTGCGAAGATTGTTGCTCGAGCCCGAGCAGCAAGCCCTGGAGGAGTTGCAAAACCCAAGGCTCTGGGAGGAGCAGGTCGCTAAGGTGCTCCCCGAGGCCCTGGTTCGCCGGGCCCACGCGGATAAGTCGGTACAGTACGCCCTGAACCCGATTCTGGAAGAAACCTTTGTGCGGCTGGTGCGGCGCAACCCCAAGCTGCTGGTGGAAATTTTGTTTCCGGTCTTGCTGCCGGCCATTCGCCGGGCGGTGGCCAGCCTGTTTGCCTCGCTAACCCAGAGCCTCAACCAGACCCTCGACCAGGTTTTTAGTATTCAGGGGTTGCGTTGGCGGCTCGAGGCCCTCTCTACCGGCAAGAACTTTGCCGAGGTGGTGCTCTCGCACACCCTCTTGTACCGGGTGGAGCAGGTGCTGCTCATCCAGCGGGACAGCGGGCTGTTGCTGGCCCATCGGGTAGCCAAAGGGGTCAATGTCCAGGACGGCGCTCTGGTCTCGGGCATGCTCACGGCCATCGGCGATTTTGTGCGGGATTCCTTCGACCCCCAGGCCGGGCTCAACACGGTGAACTTTGGTGAGCGGGTGCTGGTGGTCGAGCAGAGCGCCCAGGCCGTCCTGGCAGCGGTAGTTCGCGGTACTCCACCCCCGGAGCTACAGGGGCGCTTACAGGACACCCTTTCGGAAATTCACACCCGTTTTGCCGAGGAACTGCGGCGCTATTCGGGCGACAATCAAGTTTTTGCCGATGTTCACCCAATGCTGGAAGCCTTGCTGGAAACCCAGTATAAGCGCACCGAGCGCCATCGCCCCTACGCGGCTTGGCTGGCCTCAGCCCTGTTGCTGGCCGGCCTGGTCTGGTGGGGTTGGAACAACTTCCAGGCTCAGCAGGCCTGGCAGAACTACCTCGAGCGCCTTTCCCAAACCCCTGGCCTCGTGGTCACCGAAGCACCTCGCCGCTACGAAGTGCGCGGCCTGCGTGACCCCCTGGCCGCCGACCCCCAAACCCTGCTAAAGGGCCTTCCCCTTCGCCCCGAGCAGCTCCGGGCTACCTGGCAGCCCTACCAGTCCCTCGAGCCCGAGATGGTGCTCCGGCGGGTGCGGGAGCGCCTGGACACCCCCAGCACGGTGCGGCTGGCCTGGCGCGATGGAGTGCTGGTGGTCTCGGGCCGCAGCACCTGGGCCTGGCTCAGCCGTCTGCGCAACCTGGCCCCTTTGCTGGGGGTGGAGCAGCTCGATACCAGCCAGCTTGTGCTCGAGCCGCTCCGCAGATGATGGCAATATTCTGCCAGGCCCGCCCCTTGCGCCCATCGCACCTGCAACCGTAGACTGCACTCACCATTGTGAAGCCTCTATTCAAATGCATTTGCTGCTCAGCTTCAATATATGAAGGACGGGGGGCCAACGGGTGATTCAGAAAAAAATCTGCATGCTGGGCGCATTCGCCGTGGGCAAAACCAGCCTGGTTGCACGGTATGTGCACGGCCTTTTTTCAGAAAAGTATCAGACCACCGTGGGGGTCAAAATAGATAAAAAAGTGGTCACGGTAGGACATCAGGAAGTCAGCCTGGTGCTATGGGATCTCTACGGTGAAGACCAGTTCCAGCGGGTGCAACCGTTTTACTTGCGCGGTAGTTCGGGCTACTTGCTGGTTGCCGATGGCACCCGCCCCGAGACCCTCGAGGTGGCCCAAACCATCCAGCAGCGCGCCGAGGAGGTGCTGGGGCCGGTTCCCTTCATCCTGATGCTCAATAAACGCGACCTGCCCTGGGCCGTGAGCGAAGCCCTGCTAAACAATCTTCGAGCCAGCGGCTGGGATATCCGCTACACCAGCGCCAAAACGGGTGAGGGGGTGGAGGAAAGCTTCGAGTCTCTTGCCAAACAAATGCTGGAGCAATCTTGAGAGCCCGGGGGTATGAAAGACCCACATACCCTGGAGGCGCTTAGCGGATGCCCATGACCTCGAGGGCTTTCTCCAGCATGGCATCGCGCCCGGTAAGGGCAATGGCTTCGGGTTCTTAGGCCATCTCAACATCGGGGGTGACAAACGCCGGCAGGGCCTCGCCATTGGCCTTGAAAGTACGGATACAGGCAATGGCAATCGCAGAACCATCCGCCAACGGCCAAAATTACGTAGCGTTGTTCATCACGAGTGCAAGGGCCAGAACCACCAAGCGTACACGCATGCCAGTAATAGCAAATCCACATGAACCCCTTGCCTTCTCCCCAGTGGGATAAGGTGGCGACCCCCCGAACGCGCTGTTTTCAAACAGCGATCGGAACACGATTAACTGCAACTGGGGTGTCGCCGCTTGAAGGAGCTTGGGACGACCCTCAAAGCCAAGTGCCCAGATAAAGTTGAAGACTCTACATGGAAACGGTGAATACGCCTCAAGGTTGGCGGTTCAGCAGCAAATACACCACCACAATCACCAGCAGCCAGAGCCACCAGCGGTTGCCAAAGCTGCTCAGGAAGGGGCGGCGTTCGGGCTGGGGCAGCGGAGCTGAAGCACCCGGGATTATAGAGCGAGGCGGGCGGGCCGCAGGCTGCATCTGCAAGCGCTGGCCGCGTTTAATGTGGTAAACCGATTTGTCAATCTGGCCTTTTTTGCGGTAGGCCGCGCCCAGGTTGTGATGCGCCAGGGCATACTCGGGATTGAGTTTCAGCACCTCTTCATACATGCGAATGGCTTCGTCGGTCTGGCCGGCCTCGAGGGTCAGATTGGCCAGGTTGGTCTTGACCCGGTAATGGCCGGGGTCGGCCAGTAGGGCCCTATCAAAAGCCTGTCTGGCCTCTTCCCGATTGCCGCTGCGAATGCGCAATAGCCCCAGTGCAGCCCAGGCCTCGGCGCTCAGGTGGGGGTGGTCGAGGTAGGCGGCAATTTTGCTTTCATCATCCAGGTCAAATGCTTCTATGGCCGCCTTAACCTGAGAAACATCCAGGTAGCCTGCAATCAGGTCGCCATCCTGTTCCAGGAGCTTCTGGGCCTTGCCATACTCCTTCAGCCGTAGCCAGTCGCGCAACTCCAGCAACACCGCCAGCCCATCGGCATTTCCCTCTTCCCCTGCTAGAATTCGGCCTCGAGCTTCCTCATAGCGCCCCAAACGGATAATTTGATCAAGTTCTTCCATCGCCCCAACTCTAGAGCCTATTGTAGCGGGGATGCTGAGAAAAGGCCCCGCAGCGAAATATCGAAACGACAGGCATTTGAGCCTTATCTACCTGCTTCTTGCATGGGGAAAGCCCACAAAAAAACCAAATAGACTCGCAGCGGATGCAAAAAAAAGTCTTCAAAATCCACTACCACCGAAGGTCGGCAAAAACGACACCCTTCGGCAACGGACTCATCAAATCTGGTGTCAGAATCGCATCTGAACACTTGGTGCGGTGTTTTTGCTGGTAGCGAGTACACAAGAGCGAACTACGGGCCGGAAGCACGATCACAAGGTACGAAAGGCGCTACAGCACACTGGTAATATACAAACACTATGGCAGACAATACACGGGCTTGGATGGAAGAGCTGCTGGCCGAGATGGAAGAGCGACGCAAACAGATCGAGGCGGGCGGTGGGCCAGAGCGAATCAAAAAGCAGCACGAGGCTGGCAAATTGACCGCCCGTGAGCGCATTCAGTATTTGCTCGACGAGGACACCTTCGTCGAACTGCAACCTTTTGCCGAACCCACCGAGACCGAGCTGATGCACGGTATACAAGCACCTGCCGACGGCGTCATTACGGGATACGGCAAGATAGGCGGACGCACAGTTTTCGTCTTTAGTCAGGATTTTACCGTGCTGGGCGGGAGCCTGGGCAAGACCCACGGACGGAAGATTGCCCACGCGATGGATATGGCCGTAAAGGTGGGCGCTCCGGTGATCGGCCTCAACGACTCGGCGGGAGCCCGCATCCAGGAAGGCGTGGACAGTCTTTCGGGCTATGGCGAGGTGTTTTACCGTAATGTCATCTACTCGGGCGTGGTGCCGCAAATCTCGGCGATTCTGGGGCCCTGTGCGGGCGGGGCCGTGTACAGCCCGGCCATCACCGACTTCGTGCTGATGAGCAAGGGCAATAGCTACATGTTTATTACCGGGCCGGAGGTCATCAAGAGCGTGACCCGCGAGGAAGTTACCTTCGAGCAACTGGGGGGTTCGGAGGTGCACACCGCCAAGTCGGGGGTGGCCCACCTCGAGTGCGAGGGCGACCAGGGGGTACTGGATACCATCAAACAACTGCTGGTTTACCTCCCGCAAAATGCCAGGGAAAAGCCACCCATTATCGAGAATGGCGACCCCAAGAACCGTAAAACCCCCGAACTATTGGATCAAGTACACCCCGACCCCCGACGCCCCTACAACATGCACCAGGTGATCGAAACCATTGTGGATGAAGGCAAGTTTCTGGAGCTCCACACCAACTTCGCCAAGAACATTATCGTGGGCTTTGCCCACCTGGGGGGCCAGAGCATCGGGATTGTGGCCAACAACCCGCGCTACATGGCCGGTGCGCTGGATATCAATGCCTCGGACAAGGCCGCCCGCTTTATTCGCACCTGCGACAGCTTCAACATTCCCATCCTGACCCTGGTAGATGTAACCGGCTTCCTGCCCGGTGTGGCCCAGGAACATCAGGGCATCATCCGCCACGGGGCCAAAATGCTCTATGCCTATGCCGAAGCCACCGTCCCCAAGATTACCCTGATTACCCGCAAGAGCTATGGCGGGGCCTACCTGGCCATGAACTCCCGCGACATGGGCGCGGATGTGGTGCTGGCCTGGCCTACCTCGGCAGTGGCCGTGATGGGCGCTGAGGGGGCTGCCAACATCATCTATCGAAAGGAAATTCAGTCCTCGCCTGACCCCGCCGCTACCCGCCAGGCCAAAATTAATGAATACAAAAAAGCCTTCGACAACCCCTATGTAGCGGCTGGACGGGGCTATATTGACGATGTAATTGACCCTGCCGAGACCCGGCGGGTTTTGATCCAGCACCTCGAGATGCTCTCTACCAAACAAGAAGAACGGCCTAATAAGAAGCACGGGAATATCCCGCTGTAGAAGCTGCTATCTCGAGCGCTGCATTCGCCCCTGGGGACGGGCCGACAAAACCCAATCAAAGCTGCTGCGGGCGCGGGTTTTCATGGTTTCGATGGCGCTCCAGTTGGGCTGGCGTTGTGTAAGCACCGTCGAGGCCAGCAGGTCGGGGTCGCCGGGCATGTCCACATACACCGCTCCAGCATCGCGGCAAAAGCCGGCCACCTTGGGGTCGTAGGCGATGCCGGCAAAGGGGGTTCCGGCAGCAGCCGCCAGAATGGCCCCGTGCAGGCGCACCGAGACCACGTAGCCTGCCTGGGCCAGCAGGTAGCTCACCCGGCGCGGATCCCAGGCCAGCTCGCGGGTGAAGCTGCTGAATTTTTCCAGTACCGGCTCGTCGAAGCCCGGCTGCAGGGCCAGGACAACCACCTCCAGGCCTTCCACCCGTAGCCGGTCGGCCAGCTTGTGCAGGCTGGCGTTGGCCTCCTCGGTGCCGTATTTGGGTACCAGCACCACCATATTGGGCTCGCGCTCTACCGGTGGAGGGGCCAGCAGGAGGGCCGGGTCGGCCCCCAGGTGAACCTCGAGCCCCAGTCTGCGCCCATACTCGAGCGAGCCTTCATCGCGGAAGAAGCACGTCACCCCACGTAAGGCCCGCCTTATCCGCTGCTCACCCCGCTTGCTGAGGGGCCCCAGGGACTGGTTGAACACATACACCGGCTTGCCCCGGCGGCGGGCCAGGCCCATTATGGTCAGGTAGTACCACAGGCTCAGGCTCGAGGTCTTGTCCTGTAGCAAGCCCCCCCCGCCCGACAAAAGCAAATCCAGCGTGCCCAAGGCCTTCCAGACTTCCAGCGGCTGGGTGCGCTTGACGGCCTCAACCCCGTAGCGCTGGGCGGTTTCGTCGGGGTTGTTGGAGAACACCACGGCCTCGTGGCCACGGGCTTTGACCTCATGCACGATGGCCTCGAGGATGGCCTCGTCACCTGCATTCTGAAAACCGTAATACCCGCTGACCCCCACCCGCATGAATACCCTCCAGGCTTTTTATATCTTGGCACGCCCCGGGATTAAATGCTTCTATTTGAACCACCATTCACGCACCCGCCGAATCACCCAGACCCCCACCAGGCCAACCGCCAGGCCAATCAGAAGGCCGTTCAGCACCCGGAAAAAAGAAATGCTAAGGGGCGTGTGGTAGTGCGAAAAGGTGTTCAGAATGGAGCCCATCCCCACCGCTACCAGCACCAGCAGGACGTTTTTGAGCCAGGTCGGCCAGGGCAGCAGCAGCGCCACCGGGGCCAGGGCGTGGGCGAAAATCTCCTTGAAGCGGGGCCGCACCATCACGTCCTGCAGGAAGGCCCGAAGCTGCAGCTCCCACTCGGGCACGATGGAGGGGGCCGCATCGTTGCCCCGGCGCAGCACCGCGATCCCCACCACCGCCAACCCCAGGAGCGCCACCGCCACCTCGCCCAACTTCAGGGGATGGTTGTACAGCGCGTTGAGGGCAGGCTTGTAAGCGGCAGGCAGGAACGACAACGCCACCAGCAGGGGCGGCACCACCAGGGTCAGCGAGACCCCCCGGAAGGGCTCGAGGCCCAGCACGCTCTGGGGGGTGCTGCCCAGGGCCGCCAGGAACACCACCCCGGCCAGCGAGTAGAGCACCGCCGCCAACCACAAACGCAAACCCGGCAGAGGGCGCTCGAGGAAGCCCAGCGCCGGGAACACCATCGCGGCCAGCAAGGGCCCGGCGTCTCCACGGGCTACCCCCAGGGCAAACAGGGTGAGCAGTACCGCCACTGGAATGCCCCAGGGCTGCGGCATCCCCACAGCCAGCAAGGCCAGACCTGCCAGAATGCCCACCAGAGCCACAAAGCGCAGCGGCGAAGGGCTGAAGTCGCGAGCGGTGGGCGTGCCGATGGGGATGCTCGAGCGCTCGAGGTCGCGCCGCAGGATGGTCAGAAAAGCCTCGGTATCGCCCGGTTGTTTGTAGGGCCGCAGGTAGAGCAACTGGTGCCCGCGCTCTCGAGCAGCCAGCACAAACTTATCGGCGGTTTCGGCGGGGGTCAGCTTGTCCTGCCACTCAGGCCGAATACTGAATAGCCGCTTGACCGGCAGGGTCTGGCTGAGCTGCGCAAACCCCCGCTGGGGGGTGCCCTCGATCCAGGCAATGGACTTGCCCTGCAGCCTGGTGGCCACGACCTCGAGGTTGTCCTTGTAGCCCAGCACGTCCAGCCCCGCAAAAGCCACCGCATCGGCCTCGGGCGGAACCAACTCCACATCGTATTTGCGGTAGGGGTGGTCAAAGGGCCGAGCCACCAGGTAAAAACCCTGGGCCCTGAGCTCGCGGGCCAGGGCCAGGTCGTAGCCTGCCGGGAAAAAGTCCACGTTGACCGGGGTGGCCAGCCAGGTCTGGGTGCCAATCATCACCCGCTCGGTGGCGATGTTCCACCGCGCCACCATGGCCTCCAAGAGACTTGCCGGGCCGGTCAGGTAGAACCAGCCGGGCTTGATCTGGGCGTTGGGATAAAGCAGCTGCAGGGTGTTGGAGGGGTGATAGGTTAGAAGCCCCCGGTTCACCCAGTTCCGCACCGATTGTTCATACAGCGCGACCCCCTGCACCCCCAGGGCCTGGTATTCCTGTATCACCTGCAAAAAAGTTTTGCCGGTGAAGCGGGCCTGGTCGGCCACCTCCTCGCCGTCCATAATGAGCACCACCGGCCCCGGACGCTCGGCCTGCATCCGCGGCAGCAGCGCGGGCAAGCTCAGCACTGCAGCCAGTATGACCCCTATTCGCAACAGGTTGCGTAGATTCAAAACCAACCCCCGCGGCCTACTTTTTCCGAAGGAACTAGGCTCCGTACCCTTGCTGTCAGCATGGCCAGGGCCTCTTCGTTGTGTCCCCCGTGGGGAATGATCACATCGGCATAGCGCTTGGAGGGCTCCACGAAGGATAGGTGCATGGGGCGAACCTGCTCCAGGTATTGCTGTATCACGCTCTCTACGGTGCGCCCACGCTCGACGATGTCGCGCTGCAAACGCCGGATAAAACGCACATCGGCGTCGGTGTCCACAAACACCTTGAGGTTCATCTGGGCCCGCAGGGCGGCATCTACCAGCAGCAGGATGCCCTCGAGCACCACCACCGGAGCGGGCTCCACCAGAATAGTCTCGCGGGAGCGGGTATATTCCCTAAAGGAGTACACCGGAATCTCCACCGGTAGCCCCGCCACGAGCTGGCGGATATGGCTCAGGTAGAGCTCGAGGTCAAACGCATCGGGGTGGTCGTAGCTTTGCTTGAGGCGCTCCTCAAAGGGTAGATGGGCGTTGTCTTTGTAGTAGTTGTCCATCGGTAGCAGCGCCACGTGCTCCGGCCCCACCGCATTAATCACCGCCTCGGTCACGGTGGTCTTGCCGCTGCCGGTGCCCCCGGCAATTCCAATCACAAAAGCCCGACTCACAAAGCCAATCATACGCTGCACTGCCCGGCCTGGGTAGGCTGCCAAGTACCGGGTGTGTCCTAAAAATAGGCAAACAGCCTAAACTGTTGGAATGAGCGAAATACGGGAACGGATGCATCAGTTGGTGGATGAGTACGAGCGGCTGGGAGAGGGGAAGAGTATAGCCGAGCAGGAGTTGCTGGTGATTGAGTTTGGCAAACAGATCCAGCGGCTGATGATGCAGGAGATGGTGGAAAAGGGAGAGCGGGGTACAGGAAGCGGAGGAGAGGGCAAAGGGGTCAAAAAAAAACGTGCGGAGGATGCGGGAAGGAGCTGAGGGGTAGCCGAAGCCATCGGGTGAAGGTAGGGAGCCTGTGGGGAGAGGTGGAGGTGCAGCGGTATCGGTATCGCTGCGGGTGTGGTCATCAGGGCCAGGGGTATCGCGACGAGAGCCTGGATGAGAGCGGCTACTTGCCGGAGTGCCTCCGGCGTATACATGGGACGACCCTACGGATGTCCTACCGAGAGGCTGAGGCGTGGTTGGGGGAGTGGGGGGTGAAGGTGGGCAAGAGTTCGTTGCAGGTGCTGGGGATTCGGCTGGAGCAGCACGAGCAAGAGCTGAGTCGTGAAAGGCTAACCCAACTGGCGCAGCAGCCCTTGAGGGGGCGGGAGGGGGAACGGGGCCGGCGCTGGTGTGTGGAGGTGGATGGCTGTCTGGTGGCGGCCCAGGTGGAGGGCGGCATCGAGTGGCGGGAGGTCAAAAGTGCGGTAGTGTACCCGATGCGCTGCCCAAGCCAGCGGTACTACGTGAGTGCCCTAACCACCGCCACAGCGTTCGCCCCCCAGGTGCATGGCCTGCTCCGCCATGCGGGCGTTCGCCAATCCGACTCCCTGATTGGCCTCAGTGACGGGGCGGCCTGGATCGCCGAACTCTTTGGCGAACTGGGGGTTCACCGACACATCTTGGATGTCTACCACGCCAGCACCTACCTCGACACCCTGATGACGGGACTCGGTTATTCCGAGGCTCACCGTCAAGAACAGCGACAGGCTCTGCTTCGGGGAGAGATAAGTATCCAGCGCTGGCTCAACCTCAACCTCCGCGATCAGCCCATCAACCCAGAGGCCCATCAAGCCCTCCGCTTCTTGCAAAAGCAGGCCCACCTCGACCACACCGACTATCCCCGCTTCGAGCGGGAAGGTATTGAGGTCATCGGCTCAGGTCAGATCGAAGGCGCCAACAAGCACGTCATCGGCCAAAGACTCAAGATCACCGGGGCCCACTGGAGCGAATCCGGAGCGAGCGCTAAGGCCCTGGTCCGCTCGCGGTTCTTCTCCTACAGCCCCGTCACACCTTTCCACGCCGTCCGACACGGCGCTTTCCCTACTGCAGCCTAGTTGCCTAAATCTAGGACACACCCAAGTACCCGACCGCACCAAGTCTGTTAGAGTAGGAGCGAAGATGGTTGTCCTAACCGGTGAAGTCCTGGTTGACTTAATTGGCCGCAACACCAGCGCCCATTCGAGCCTGAGCTATACCGGGATTCTGGGCGGCTCGGCCCTGAACACGGCCTCCACCCTGGCTCGAGTGGGCGCACCAACCCGCTTTGTGAGCGAGGTTGGGCAGGATTTTCTGGGTGAATGGGCCATCGCCCGCATTGCCGAGCGAAAAATTGAAACCCGTTTTATCCAGCAGCTTCCCGGCGTACCCACCCCCCTGAGCGTAGCCGAGGTTGACGCAGCAGGCAACGCCCGGTTCAGCTTCTATCGGGCTTTTGGCAGTACCCAGTTCTGCCCCGATAGCGCAGCCATGGCCCGCGCCAAGTGGTTTCATTTTGGCTCCTTATCGGCCTTTGAACCCCGCAACGTTGCGGGCATCGAAAGCCTGCTGGAAATTGCCCGTGAATACGATGTGCTGGTGAGCTTCGACCCCAACCTGCACGCCGAGCCCTCCGAGGCCTACTGGCAACAACTGGAGCGCTACATGCCCTATGTTTCGGTGCTGAAGGCCAGCCTGAACGACGCCCAGCTCCTCTTTCCGCACGCCCCCAACGATCCGCAGGTCTTGCTCGAGCACCTGGTTGAGCTAGGGACCCCGGTCACGGTGCTGACCCTGGGCGCCACCGGGGCCATGGCCGCTTTTCGTACCCGGATGATACGGGTTCCCGGTGTCAAGGTCGCGGTAGCAGATACCATTGGGGCGGGGGATGCCTTCATGGCAGGGCTTATTTACGGCATGATGAAGCAGGAAATTGGCTCCAGAATGGAGCTTTTATCCTGGGATGGAACCCAGCTCCCGGTAATCCTTTCCTCTAGCAATCACCTCGCGGCCATTACCTGCACCGTGGAAGGCGCCAGCCCACCCGAGCAGCCCTTGCATGCCTGGTGGGAGCGTTTTGGCTAAAGCCACCGAGAAGATACATCACCGGAGTCGCACCTCGAGTTGATCGAAAGCCCAAAGCCGAAGACTGAAAGCCCTACAGCAACTCATACCAGATTCGGTAAGTTCGCCGCCGTATGGCGGCGAACTTACCGGGCCGAAGTTATCCGCGTAGCGGAGGGCGTAAGCCCCTTTGGAAGGGAGGCGCTTTCTTCGCCGACCGTTCGGGGGGGGTGTGCTCTAGGATTCAAAAAGATAGCCTCTGGGGGTCTTTAGTTTGAATGATTATCTTTTTGAATCCGGTATCATGTGCGCCCTTTTGGGGTCATTGCAAGGAGGCCCTTAGGCCGACAAAGCAATCCAGCGGGTCGCTATGCCCGGCCAATGGGTTGCTCTGGATGGCTTCCCCATCGGCTTGGCCTTAGGGTTGCAATGACGTGGAAAACATAACGATCCACGCCACTTCCATGAGCAACTATCGCACAATGTAACCGGCACAGCGAAAGCCGCTGTACCGGG
This sequence comes from Meiothermus sp., assembly GCF_026004115.1. Classification (NCBI taxonomy): domain Bacteria; kingdom Thermotogati; phylum Deinococcota; class Deinococci; order Thermales; family Thermaceae; genus Meiothermus; species Meiothermus sp. The sequence goes on along the minus strand of NZ_BPIM01000001.1, from coordinate 1,885,012 downwards.
TATTCTCGCGTAGCGCTAGACTCGAGCCGCCGAACGGGTATCCTGGGCCATGGCGTGACCGATGGCCTTTTCGTGCCCATCCACTTCAAAGGCGTGGAGTTTGCTGGTGTCTACCAGCAGTTCAACGGTGTCGCTGGGCAGTACCATGGCGTGGCCGTCTACCTTGGCGGTCAGCATGTGGCCCCCCACTTCTACATGCACTTCGGTATCGGCTCCTAGAGGCTCAACGATTTCAACCCTGCCCTTGACCACATTGTCGCTCTCGGGAATGCTGGTCCAGCCCTTGAGACCGATGTGTTCAGGGCGAATGCCCATCCAGACTTCCTTACCGTTGTAAGGCATCAGGCTGGCCCCCAGGGTGCCGTTGGCCTTGACCTTGAACCCCTCACCCACAAAGTAGGCACTACCGCCTTCGGTCTGCACCCTCGAGCGAATGAAGTTCATCGAAGGGGATCCGATAAAGCCGGCCACAAACTTGGTTTCGGGGAAGTCGTAGAGGTTCAGGGGGCTATCGACTTGCAAGACCTCGCCGTCCTTCATCACCACAATGCGTTGGCCCAGGGTCATGGCCTCGACCTGGTCGTGGGTTACGTAGACGGTGGTGACCCCCAAGCGGCGCTGGAGCTTGGAAATTTCGGCCCGCATCTCCACCCGCAGCTTGGCGTCGAGGTTGGAGAGGGGCTCGTCGAACAAGAACACCTTGGGTTCGCGCACGATGGCCCGGCCCATAGCCACCCGCTGACGCTGACCCCCCGAAAGTTCGCGGGGCTTGCGCTGCAAGAGGTGGTCAATCTTGATGATGCGGGCGGCTTCCTTCACCCGGCGGTCAATCTCGTCTTTGGGCACCCTGCGCAGCCGCAACCCAAAGGCCATGTTCTCGTAGACGTTCATGTGGGGGTACAGAGCGTAGTTCTGGAAGACCATGGCGATGTCCCGGTCTTTGGGGGGCACATCGTTCACCAGCCGGTCGCCGATGAAGAGCTTGCCCTCGGTGATGTCCTCCAGGCCCGCAATCATGCGCAGGGTGGTGGTCTTGCCGCAACCCGAGGGGCCTACAAAGACCACAAACTCGCCGTCTTCGGTCTCGAGGTTGAAATCCTTGACCGCCGTGACCTTGCCGCCATACTTCTTGTAGACGTGTTCCAACCGAATTTTTGCCATTATGGCCTCCTACCTTGAAGCTGTGCTGCTCAGAGCGCCAGCCTGTACCCGGTTCCCGCGCTGTGAGACCTCGCCCTGGCGAGCCCATCGGGGATTGCTGCTGGTACGTCGGTAGTTTACCTGGCTATAGGAGCAAACTTCAAGCGCCGACCCGCTGTGGGCTACCCAACCGGTATTCCACGGTAAAGCTCGCCGAGGCTCAGAGCAACATCGACACAGGGCAGCCTTACGGCTCCGTTCTCCGTGAGCTCATAGCGCCACCCCCCGTCCTCCATGCGCCGGAAAATTTCCAGTCGTTTAGTATGCTGAGAAACCAGCACATATGCCTGCAACCCCGTTAGCTTCTGATAGTTGAGAAGCTTTTCACCCCGGTCTATGGCCTCCGTCGCATCGGAAAGAACCTCCACCACCAGGCAGGCCGTTTTCTTGAAGCTCACCCCTTCCAAAGACTCCTCGCAGGTTACAAAAACATCCGGGTAATAGGCCGCCGTGCCGACTTTTAGCAGCATATTTTCGGCGAAGGCTTCGCATCCTGCTTCCTCGGCTGCCTGAAAAATGGTCAACAAAAAGCGCGTGGCCAGGCGGTTGTGGTAGTCGGTTCCGCCTGCCATCGCAAAGACAAATCCATCCACGTACTCATGGCGGGTCTGGGTCTTTGCTTCCTGCTCCAGGAACTCTTCAAAGGTCGCCTGGCGAAGCGGATTCGGCCTGGGCATGGCTACCAGTGTAGCAAATCCCACCTGTAGCCTAATCGGTAGCCTCACCGGTCTTAGCGGGCTCGCGTTTTAGGCGCTGTACCACCAGTTCGGAAATGTCCAGCACACGGGGGGCCTGGTCTTCGGGTTCCTGGGTGGCTTCCAGGTTCATCATCTGCATGCAGAAGGGACAACCCACCGCAATAGTATTTGCGCCCGTACCCTTGAGTTCGCGGTAGCGGTTCGTAGAGACCCGCTCGTTACCAGGCTCTTCTTCTTTCCAGAACTGCGCCCCGCCGGCCCCACAGCAGAAGCTCTCCTTACCATGACGTCCTGGCTCATGCAGCTTGAGGCCCGTGGCCTGGATTATCTGCCGGGGTTCGGCAATCACCCCATTGTGCCGCCCCAGGTAGCAGGGGTCGTGGTAGGTGACTTCACCCGCCATCGGGATCATTTCCAGCTTCTTCGCATCGATCAATTCGGCAATGTAATCGGAGTGGTGCTTGACGGTGTAGTGACCGCCAAAGTCTTTGTATTCGTTGGCGAGGGTGTGGAAGCAGTGGGGACAGGTGGTCACGATGGTCTTGGGTTTGGCCTCCATCGCGGCATTCAGGGTCTCCACGTTCTCGGTAGCGAGCTGCATGAACAAGAACTCGTTGCCGGCCCGGCGAGCGGCGTCGCCGGTGCACTTTTCCTCCTTGCCCAGCACCGCCCAGCTCACCCCAGACTCGTGCAGGATTTCGGCAAAGGCCCGGGCGGTTTTCTGGGCCCGGGGGTCGTAGGACGGTGCACAGCCCACCCAGTAGAGCACCTCGGCCTCGGGGTTCTGGGCCACGGTTTGCACCTCGAATGGGAGCCCCTCGGTCCAGCCCATGCGCTTATCGGCCCCCAGGTTCCAGGGGTTGCCATTGCGCTCCATGCCCTTGAAGGCATTGTTCAGCTGGGCCGGGAACTCGCCCTGCATCATCACCCGCTCGCGCCGCACGTCCAGGATGTGCAGCATCTGCTCGTTGCCCACCGGGCACACCTCGATGCAGGCATTGCAGGTAGTACAGGCCCAGATAGACTCTTCGTTCATGGCAAAGTCCATCAGAGGGCGGGGGCTCTCCTTGCCTGCGGCAAAATCGGGCAAAATCTGGTTCAGCTCGTAGCGCTCGCTAATCAGAATGGCTGCCGGGGAGAGAGCCTTGCCGGTGGTATAGGCCGGGCAGACCTCCTGGCAGCGGTTGCACATGATGCAGCTATAGGCGTCCAGTAAGCGCGGCCAGCTAAAATCTTCCAGCCTGGCCACCCCGAACTTTTCCAGCTTTTCCAGCTCTTCAAAGTCTTTGGCGATGGGCAAGAGGGCCCCTGGTTTTTCCTTCTTGAAGGCCAGGTTGAGGGGAGCCAGAAAGAGGTGAATGTGCTTGGAGCGGGCGAAGTAAGGGATGAAGAGCAGGATGGAGCCAATGGCAAACCACCAGAAAACGTGCTCAAAAATCACGATGCGGTCCACGTCCACCCAGAGGAAGATGGTCGAGGCCAGGCTGGCCACCGGCTGGAAGGGGTCGGGGCCGTAGTCCAGGTTGGCGGTCTGGGCGGCTTTGTGCAGCAGGCGACTTCCCACATGGAACAAGATGAAACTCCCCACAATGGCGCTATCGGTGGGGATGCCCTGGCGCACCTTCTCGTGCAGGGGGGTCTTCTCGTTCCACTGAAAGGTCTTGCGTCCGGCCCCGGAGTAGCGCCTTATTAGCAGGCCCACAATGCCCGCCAGGATCAGGGCAGTCAGAAGGTCGGCTATCAGGTTGTAACCGTTCCAGAAGCCCCCCCGGGCCTTGAAGGGAAAGAAGCCCTCGAGCACATCCACCAGGTTCACGGTCAGGTAAAAGACAAAGCCATAGAACACGAAAGCGTGCAGAAGGCTCACCCAGGGCCGCTTCTTGAAGACGGTCTGCATGGTGAGGGTCTGCCAGAGGGCCCTACCGAGCCGAGCGGGCAGATTATCGAAGCGGTCTTCTGGCTGGCCCCGGCGGATGGCCCGGTACACGCGCAGCAGCGCACCACCGCCAAAGTAAAGCGAGGCCAGCACTAAAATCAAGAAGAGGATTTTCTCAGGCGTGGTCAGCATGGGGCTCCCTTCGAACGAGCAAACTTTATACTGGGTATAAGTTTATGGGTCGCCCGAAATAGAATCAAGGGCGGAGCTGCGGTGGCATCTATCGTACAATGCAAGGCTATGAATACCTTCGTACTGGCCTGGGTTTTGCTCCTGGTGTTTGCTGCTTTCAACAACTACATCATTTATCGCCTGCTGCGGGAGCGCCGGCGCACCGACCTGATGTGGATCGGGGTGGTAGCGACGGTAGTCCCCGTGGGGCTTTTTGCACTGTGGCCGGGGGCCATTACCCTGATGTCCTTTCCACTCATTCAAAGCGTGGGGATGCTGGTCATCATGCGCCTGGCCCAACAACGCTAGCGGGGCTGGGCCAGCACCACCGCCCAGGCGTTTCCCACCCTCGAGAGCCCCGCCCCGAACTCGGTGTAGTAGGGGTTCATGATGGCCCGGCAGTGGGGCGGCGAACGCAACCACCAGCGCACCGCCCTTGCGGGGTCGCTGTTGCGGCCCTTGAAGATGATCTCCGACATGCGCAGGTAGCCATAGCCCGCGCGGGCCACCCGCACCCGGGGCCCTACGCCCTGGAAATAGTGCGACATAAAACCGTAGCGCCCCATGTTGATAGCGTGGCCCTTGGCGGCCTGGGCCAGGGTGGCATCGTAGCGTAAGGAGGGCAAAGGAACCCCGCCCCCACCCCCGCGACAGGCCACACCGCTGGCCCGGGCCTCGTTGATGAGGGAAAGAACCTGGGATTCCAGCTGGACGGTAGGCTGGGCTATAGCAGCGGAAAAGCCCAAAATCATTAGCACCCACCAAGCCCGCTTCATAGGGATACCAAGAAACTACCACACACTCGCCCGACCAGGACAAGCAAAATCCTTAACGTAACGGCCAGGGCGAAGGGCGAAAATAGGTTATACCGGATTCAAAAAGATAATCATTCAAACTAAAGACCCCCAGAGGCTATCTTTTTGAATCCTAGAGCACACCCCCCCCGAACGGTCGGCGAAGAAAGCGTCTCCCTTCCAAGGGGCTTACGCCCTCCGCTACGCGGATAACTTCCAAGGGGCGGTATCGCCCTCCACTCCGCGGATAACTTCGGCCCTGTTAGTTCGGCGCCATCCGGCGCCGAACTAACCGAATCTGGTATTACAACAGGGCGAAACTGATAGCTGCAAAGATGATGCCCAGGGTCGCTCCTACCGCGACCTCGAGGTAGGTGTGGCCCAGCAGCTCTTTCAAAGGCTCGGGCTGTGGGCCACGCTCGAACACGGCCCGAAACTCCTCAAACAGGTCGTTCAGGCGCTCGGCGTGCAGCCCCGCGGCCCGGCGAATGCCGGTGGCATCGTACATGACGATGATGGCCAGCACCACGGCAATTGCAAAAAAGGCGCTATCCAAACCCTCGGTAATCCCCACCCCGGTCGCCAGCGCCGCTACTGTGGCCGAGTGGGAGGAGGGCATACCACCGGTTTCGGCCAGGCGTTCCCACTCCCAGCGGCGCTCGACCAGGTAGTAGAAAAAAAGCTTGAGAAGCTGGGCAAATACACTGGCCAGAATGGCCGTCCATAACACCTGGTTGGCAAGAAGCTCGGTCACTGCTTTTCATTCTACCTTCATTGTGCAGGGCTGGCCTCTGGCCTTGGGTTAGCCAAAGGGTCGGTGCGTGAATCCTTGCAAACCTCAGCCAGGAGCGCTTCAAACGCTTGGTGTTGCAAAAAGTGCTCGCAGGTAGGCGACCTGGCTGGGCGTTATGCCCCCACCGGGCCTCCCCCGTTGGGGGAGGAAGGAGTGGTTTCAATTTATGCACCAGTCTTTGGGGTAGCCAATTAGGCTCCACCCACGGGTAAGCCCCGGCGACGGATGGCTGCCTTAACTGTGTTATGGAGCAGCATGGCCACCGTCATGGGGCCCACACCCCCCGGCACCGGCGTCAGGGCCGAGGCTACTCCGGATACATCGGGCGCCACATCCCCCACCAGGATGTCGCGGCCTTTTTCGTTCTGGCCTACCCGGTTGATGCCCACATCCACCACCACCGCGCCGGGGCGCACCATATCGCGCGTAATGAGCCCCACCTTGCCCACCGCCGCCACCAGCACATCCGCCCGGCGGCAGACGGCGGGCAAGTCCCGGGTGCGGGAGTGGGCCAGGGTTACGGTGGCATTCTCTCGCAGCATCAAGGCTGCAAGTGGCTTACCCACCAGGTTACTGCGGCCCACAATCACCACTTCCTTGCCCGCCAGGGGAATCTGGTAGTGCTTCAATATGCGCATCACCCCGGCCGGGGTACACGACTCCAGGGCTTCCAGGCCCATCCACAAGCGCCCCGCGTTGGTAGGGGTCAGGCCGTCCACATCCTTCAGGGGGCTGATAGCTTCCAGCACGGTATTGAAATCTACCTGCTTGGGCACCGGCGACTGTACCAGGATGCCGTCCACCTCGGGGTCGGCGTTGAGCTGGGCGATATGGGCCAGCAGTTCGTCTTGAGAGGTGCTTTCGGGAAACACATCCACCTGACTGGACAAACCCAGCTTCTTGGCCTGCCGGTCTTTGAGGCGCACATACGAAACCGAAGCTGGGTCTTCCCCCAAGCGCACCACCCGTAGATGGGGCACGTAGGGCAGCTTAGACAACTGGACTTGCAATTCCTGATAGATCGCTTCGGCCACCGGGGGGCCGGATAGTTCAAGCATAGCGAACCTCGAGAGAAACAATAAACCAGCAGCTGCCGGCTAGTCGTCCTTAGAAACCGCTTGCAGCTCCCCGGCCTCGATGCGCTTGAGCAACCGAGCCAATACCCCGTTTACAAAGCGCCCCGAGTCCTCGCCGCCGTAGCGCTTGGCGATCTTGACGGCCACCTCGATCAGGGGGGCGTGGGGGGTGGGCTCAAAGAGCATCTCGTAGGCGGCCAGCCGCAAAACCGCCAGGTCGGTCTTGGCCATCTGAGCAAAGCTCCAGCCCTCGATGGTGGCAGCCAGGATTTTGTCTATGGTTTCCTGCTGGCTCTGGTAGCCCTGCACCAACTGGTGGGCAAACATGAGCCCTTGGGCATCGAGCACGTCGGCATCCTGGTCGGACTCATCGGGCTCGAGTTCCTGGGTAGCGTGTTGCCAGGCGGCCTCGAGCGGAACCCCGCCAACCGCGTGCTCAAAGAGCACTTTGAAGGCCAGTTCACGGGCCTTACGCCGCATAAACACTCCACTTGGGGATGGCAAGGTGGGGGTCGGGGTCAAGGCGGGCCGCGTACTCGAGGGAAGCGCTACTATGTCCCCCGCACCCTGCTCTCTCGAACCTACGCTGCATTGGGCTCCTTGTATTCGACCGAAACCACCGTCACGTTGACGGCCTTTACCTTGAGACCGGTAGAAGCCGTAATGGCTTCAGCCACGGTTCGCTGGGCTTCCTTGGCCGCCTCCATCACGGGCTTCCCGTAGTCGACGCTCACGTTGAGATCTATCGTGAGGCTATCACCTTCGCGCTCGAGGCGCACCGGGCGCGAACGGCGCCCAGAAAGCACATCCCCCACACTTCGGGTGCCTGCCTGGGCCAACCTGAGCCCCTTCTGCCCTTCCAGCGCCAGCACCACCAGGCTGATCAGGGCCGATTCGGAAAGGTCGTAGTCCACCATGTGCTTAGTTTACCCGCTAAACATATAGAGCACAAAAAAGCGGTAAGGCCCAAGGGCCTCCATTGGCTCTTTCCTGACCCCTGCGTCCGTTTATCCAACCCTATTCAATAGATTCAATAGGGTAGTGGCCAGGTTCTAAAGTAGTCCCGGATGCGGCCCCACAGACCCACCAGCCCACGGGGTTCCAGAATCAGAAAGAGCAGAATCAGTACTCCGAAAGCTACGCTGCGCCAAGCCGAAAGCTGCGCCACGTACTGCGGCCCAAAGGCCCCGGCAATCACGCTCAGGGTCTCGGGGATAAGCACGATAAAGAAAGCACCCAGCACTGCCCCCAGCACGGTGCCGGCCCCACCCACTATCACGATGGCCAGGTACTGAATGCTAAAGGACAGGACAAAGTTTTCCGGTGTGACGGCGCCAATCAGGTGCATCAAGATGCCCCCGGCAATGCCGCCATAAAAAGCCGAGAGGGCAAAGGCGGTGAGCTTGGAGCGCACCAGATCCACGCCGGAAAGCTGGGCCGAGAGGTCGTTGTCGCGCACGGCAAACCAGGCCCGGCCTGCCCGGGTGGAAAGCAGGCGTTTGGCATAGAAAAACATCGGAATAGCAAAGGCCAGCCCCAGGTAGAAGACCACCCGGTCGTCGGCCAGGGGCAGCCCCAGAAAGGTGCCTTCGGCGGGAAGCTTGCGACCAGCCACCCCACCGGTAAAGTCGGTCCAGCGCTTGAAAATATAATCGGCCAGGAACTGGAAGGCCAGGGTAGCAATGGCCAAATAAGCGCCTTTGATACGCAGTGAGGGAATCCCCAGTACGATCCCAATCAGCGCGGCGATCAATCCCCCCGCGAGAATGCCCATGGGCGCCAAATCACCTGTGAGGTGGCTGGAGGTGTAGGCGCCGATTCCCACAAAAGCCGCCTGACCCAACGAAATCTGGCCTGCACCGCCAACCAGCAAGTGCAAGCCCAGCCCGGCCAGAGCAGCCACCAGAATCTGAGTGGCGACAAACATCGGGTACTGCGGCAACAGCAAGGGCATCACGAGCAAGCTGATTATCGCTATCGCCAGCCAGAAGCGGCCCTGTGGGGTGCTGGCGTAGGCTTCGTCCTGGCGGTAGTCTTCACGCACCGTACGGGAAAAACGACGGCTAAAGGCATCGGTAAGGGATTGGCTTAGGCGGTACATGCTTGGGTCTCCTCCAGCCTGAGCGACATCGTAGAGACAATAGACGGGTTGAGCACAATGTTGCTGAAGCGGGCGCACACTTTTCTCTGTCCTTCAGTGCCCGTAGCGAAGGGCGGGACGCACATTCCTGGGCCGCTACACCATCCCCTGGGCCCTCGCTTTTTACCCCACTCCATCACGTCCCCACCTTCTGCCCCAGGCCTACCGGCTCGCCCACATCGGCGATCTGAACTTCGGCCTCGAGGGTTCCCTGGCCTTCCAGGTAGCGTATGGGCAGGCTGAGCTTGACCTGTTTGGAGCCATCGTAGAGGGCTGCCAGCAAGCCCGCATAGCGAGACTCCACCGTACCGCGCTTAACCTTGCGGGTGCGGGTAATTTCCTCGTCGTCGGCGTGGAGTTCCTTGGGCAGGATGGCAAAGCGGCGCACCTTGAGTTCATCGGGCAGGCTCTCGCAGGCCATTCTGAGTTCCTGGGCGATCAGAGCATAGACCTGCGCGTTGGAGGTCAGGCTCTGATAGGTCGAAAAGACGATGCCGCGTTTGCGCGCCCAGTTCTGGGTATTCTCGGGGTCAAGCTCGATCAGAGCAGTTACAAAGGGCTTTCCGTGGCCAATCACGACCGCCTCGCGGATATAAGGCGAGTATTTGAGACGATTCTCCAGGAACTGCGGGGCAAAACGGGTTCCATCGGCCAGGGCCCCCACTTCCTTGAGCCGGCCCAGGAGCACGAGGTGGCCGTTTTCGTTGAAGAAGCCGGCATCGCCCGTACGAAACCAGCCGTCCTCGGTAAAGGTCTCCTTGGTGGCGGCTTCGTTTTTGAAGTAGCCCGCAAAGACCTGCCCACCCTTGACCTGAATTTCGCCGTCCTCGGCGATACGCACCTGGGTGTTGCGCAGGGGTTTGCCCACCGTCTCGGGCGGGGTATCGCCGGGCAGGTGGGCCACGCTGGTGGCGGCGGTCTCGGACTGACCATAGACCTGACGAATATCCACGCCCAGGGCGCGGAAAAAGGTGAAGACCTCCGGACCCAAAGGCGCACCCCCGGTAGCGGCAATGCGGCAGGCGGCCAGGCCCATACGGGCGCGGATTGGGCGGGCTATCAACGGATACGCCAGGGCTCGGGCCAGGTTCAGGCCAAAGCCGATGGGCTCTTTGCGGAACTCGCGTTGGGCGCACTCGAGCAAAACCCCCATGCCCCAGCGGTAAACCGCTTTCTTCAGTCCATCGGCATCCTCCATGCGGCTGCGCACGAGGGCCGCTGTGTCCTCCCAAAGCCGCGCCGGGGCCAGGTAAAAGTCGGGCTGGACTTCTTTCACATCCTCGCGCACGGTAATCAAGTCTTCAGGGAAATGAACCACCGTACCATCGGTAAGGTTGCGCACCACCGTGAGCATCTGCTCGCCAATCCAGGGGAGCGGCAAATAGGAAAAGACCCATTCCCCACCCCGGATGCTGATGGTCTCGCGGCCTGCTTCAGCGCCCGCAATCAACTGGGCATGGGTCAGCATGGCCAGTTTGCTGCGGGCCGTAGTGCCGGAGGTCGGGGCCAGAAGGGCGATGGTATCAGGCCCCACCCCAGACTTAGCAGCCCCCACGGCCTGTTGGCTTTGGGCGGTCTGCCCCAGGGCCACGACACTGCTAAAGGGCCGCACGCGCTCGTTCCAGTACTTGCTCATACCGGCCTCTTCCCAGACCAGCACGAACTTTAGTTTTTCCAGGTGCGGCAGCACTTTATCGAGCTGTTCTTCGTCCGAAACCACGATGCCCTGGCACTCGGAAAACTCGATAAAGTAGCCCACTTCCTCGGGCATGGCGTCGGCATAGATGCCCATGGGCATGGCCCCAACGGTCTGGGCAGCTATCTCGGCAATAACCCACTCCGGGGCGTTCTGGCCCAGGATAGCCAACACCCGGCCCGGCTCCAACCCCAGTTGCAGCAGTCCGCCGGCAAGCTGTTCCACAGTCTGTTTCAAGTGGGCCCAGGAGGTGGTTTCCCACACCCCCAGGCGCTTGACCCGCAAGGCAGGGGCATGGGGTTTGGTTTCGGCGTAGCGGGCCAGGAATTCAACCAGGGTTCGGCTCATGCGCTCCTCCCCAGATAGGCCTCGGCCACACGCGGGTTCTCCCGCACCCCCGCCGGAGCGCCCTGGTACAGCACCTCGCCGTAGGACATGACCAGCACACCGGTAGAGAGTTCCAGTACAGCTTTTAAGTCGTGCTCAACCAGCACCAGGGTAACGCCCCACTCGCGCCGGGCATCCAGCAAAAAGCGGGCCAGATCCTGCTTTTCTTCCAGGCTAAGGCCGGCCATGGGCTCGTCCAGGAGAAGCAGTTTGGGCCGCCCTGCCAGGGCCCGCGCCACCTCCACCCGCTTTTGCAGACCGTAGGGCAAGGCCCCGGCGGGGGCGTGGCGGTAGGGAGAGAGGTGCAGGTAGTCCAGTACCTCTTCGGCATGGCGGCGAATCTCCCACTCGAGGGGGGCTTTAGGGGCCAGGTCAGTGTAGCCCCCCACGGCCAGCTCAGCCCCGAGTTTGACGTTATCCAGCACGGTCATACCCCGGAAGAGCTCGAGGTTCTGAAACGTCCGGCCCAGCCCCTTGCGCACCCGGGCCTGGGGGCTCTGCCCGGCCAGGTCTTCGCCCAGGAACACCACCCGGCCCTGCTGTGGCCTGTATAACCCCGACAGTACGTTGAGCAGGCTGGTCTTGCCCGCCCCGTTGGGGCCAATTACGGCAAAGAGATCCCCCTCCGAAACGCTAAAACTCACCCCCACCAACGCCTTGACGCCCCGGAAGGAGAGGTGCAGGTCCTGGGCTTCCAACAGCACCTTAGACATAGCGTCCTCCCGCAAACCCCGTGAAGTAAGGGGTAAGACGACCGGCTTCCCCTAAACTCATACCCATCGCTTCCTCCTGCGGTAGCGCTTGGCCTCGGAGAACCCCCCCGCCACCGCGCCGCCCAAGTAGAACTCCATCACGTCGGCATCGGCCTGGGCCTCTTGGGCTGTGCCCTCGAAGACCACCCGGCCCTGCTCCATCACATACACCCGCTCTACGATAGAAAAAGCCGCCCGAGCGTTCTGTTCAACCAGCACCAGGGTAAGGCCCTTGTCGCGACGCAGTTCGTCGAGTACCCGCATGACTTCCTCGGTCAGCTTGGGCGAAAGGCCCAGGCTGGGCTCGTCCACCACCAGAATTTTGGGTTCGGTGAGGAGGGCCATGCCCAGCAGAAGCATCTGCTGCTCGCCCCCCGAAAGGTAACCCCCCTGCTCAAAGCGGCGCTCGTAGATGCGAGGAAACCGGGTGAAGATTTCGTCGGTGATTTCCTTTTGGCGCTGGGACGACAGCTTGTGGGCAGCAGCCCGCAGGTTTTCGGTGACGGTCAGGTAGCGAAAGATGGGGCGACCCTCGAGGATCGCAGTCAGGCCCAGTTCGGCTACCTTGAGGGCGGGCAGGTGGTTGGCTTCCTGACCGTTGATGACAATTTTGCCGTCCAGGACACGGCCGTCGTACTGTGGCAGCAAACCTGCCATGGCCCGCACCAGGGTGCTTTTCCCGGCCCCGTTGGGGCCCAAAAGCGCGATGGCCTCGCCGGTTCCGGCCCGTAAACTCACGCCCTGCAAGGCCAGGATGACCCCCCGGTAGACCACCTTCAGATTTTCGACGTTAATTTCAGCCATAGGGCAAACCTTGTCTCAGGTCTCATATCGCACGAAGCACGACATCTTTCAAACCCGCTCGATGCGGTGCTGTCCAAACAGCCCATACGGACGAAACAAAAGCACCAGCAGCACGATCAAGAAGGGGATGGCCTGGGTAATGCCGGGAAGGAAGGACTCGAGGTACAGCTGCGAAAAGGCCTCCACCAGGCCGATTAGCAACCCCGCCACCACTGCGCCAGGTACTGAATCGAAGCCGCCCAGGATTGCCACGGGAAACACGATCAAGCCCAGCAGCACCAGGTGGTGGCCCGGCCCACCACCTCCGGCGGCCCCTGCCAGGAAGGCACCCCCAATAGTCGCCATCATGGCCGAGATGCCCCAGGCTACCGCAACCACTCGAGGGGCGTTAATGCCCATGGCCAGGGCTGCTGTCTCACTTTCGGAGACAGCCCGCAACAAAACCCCATAGCGGCTGTACTTGAGCAGCGTGACCAGCAAAATAGCCAGCGGCAGTGCCAGAATCAGGCTCCACACCGCTTTGGAAGAGAGAAATACCCCCCCTACACTGAAGGCCAGGTTGGGCATTTCTTTGGGGAGTTGAGCGATGTCCGCTGCCCCCATGGCTTTCTGGTCAGGCCCCCAGAGGATGAGGGCCGCACCGTCCAGGGTCGCGGCCAGGCCGATGGTGGCCATAATGACCGCCACCACGTTGCGCCCCAGCAGTGGCCTTACGAACCCCCGCTCCACCAGCACCCCAAAGGCAAAGGCCAGGGGAAGTGCCAGCAATAGCGCGACTAAGAGCGGAAAAAAGAGTGACATGGTATAGGTCAGGTAGGCCCCGATGAGCATGAACTCGGCAATGGCAAAGTTAACCACGCTGGTAGCCCGGTAGACCAGCACGAACCCAGCAGCAATCACCGCGTACAAGGCCCCGTTGGCCAGGCCGTTGAGGATGGTTTGAACGACAAGGGCAAAATCCATTGATGAGCCTTTTACGACAGGCTGGGGGTCGAGCGCCCCAAAAATGCCGGCCCCGACCCCCAGCGCAAACGAACTGTTCAGAGCTTGGAGCCGTCTACCCAGTCGGTAATGGCATCGAAGCGGACATCCCGCACGTTGGCCCGCCAGAGCTTGGTAAAGGGCAAACGACGGTTGACCCAGCGCATGTTGCGCACCTGCCCACCCGCGTTGTAGTCACCCAGGCTATCCAGGGCTTCGATCATGCCGGGGCGGTTGAGCTTGCCCGCTGCATTGGCCCGTCGCATAGCCTCGGCGATGACATCCATGGCCATCCAGGAGCCCATGTAGTAGGTGGTACGGTAGGAGAGATCACGGCCTTTGGCCCGGCGCAGGGCCCGAATTTGCTCGACCGCCGGCACCGTGGTGTCGTAGTAGTAGGCGTTGTGGTAGGCCACAATAAAGCCGTCGGCGGCGGCCCCAGCCCGCTGCATCAGGGCCAGCTCGGCAGAGTAGTAGGTACCCATAAAGGTGGCCCGGATACCCTGCTCACGGGCAGCCCGTATCAGCAAGGGCTCCACGGTTAGCACGTAGCCGTGGACAATCACAAAATCGGGCTGGGCCTGGCGCAGTTTGGTCACGATGGGGGTTGCATCGGCAATGGCCAGAGGGGTTACTTCTTCACCCACAATCTGGAAGCCCAGACGAGCCGACTGCGCTTTGATGAAGGGAATCGGGTCGCGGCCAAACTCGGAGTTGGAGTAGCACAGGAAAATCTTGGCCCCACGTCCCTTCTGGCGACGAATCTGTTGCAGCAAGGCCCCGGCCATATCGTTGTAGGTGGGGCCAAAGACAAAGATGGTGGGATAGGTCTGGGGGTCGGCCAGTTCGTTGGAGAACGAGGTGGCGGTGTAGGGCAGACGCAACCGGGTAATTTCGGGGGCCAAGGCTTTGGAGAGGCCAGTGGAATCGCCATAAACAAACACCAGCTCCTCCGGGCTCTCGCGCTGGACAATCCGGTTAAAAACGGCTGTACCCCGGGCCACATCGTAGCCATCGTCCTCGACGACCAGCTCGAAACGTCGACCGCCGATGCCCCCCGCATCGTTGATCCGGTCGGTTGCATCGCGGAATGCATCCAGGGCCGCGTTGCCCGCAAAAGCAAAGGCACCCGTAAGGGGCAGAATGGCCGCGAGCTTGACCGGGCGGGCCTGCGCACGGGCAATCATCCAGGGGCTATACACCGTTGAAGCTGCCAGGCCTGCTTTTAGTACTTGCCGACGGTTCATTTTCATGTACTTCCTCCTACTGGGATTACTTCTCCGATTGTGTTGTGCCCCTAGAATACTATGACGGCTTGCATTTTGTGTACCCGGTTCAAAACCAGCCTGGTTAGGCGAAACCCCGCGACGAAGCACGTTCAATCTAAGCTTAGGACTCCGCCCATCCAGCAAACAGTGGAACTAACATGTTCGGTAGTATGATTCCGCTACTCACCCAGCCCATTACCCTCGAGGGCCGCCTTGTACGGCTGGAACCCCTTACCATGGAACACCTTCCCAGCCTGGTGAAGCTGGCCGAGCTCGAGGATTATCCTCACACCCACGTACCTAAAAATATCGAGGCAATGCAGCGTTATATTCTAACCGCCCTGACCGACCAGGCCCAAGGCCGAGCGCTGCCTTTCGCAACGGCGGACAGGCGGGAAAACCGGGTGGTAGGAAGCACCCGTTTTATGGAATTTGAATACTGGCCCTGGCCTGAGCACAGCCCACACTATGGCCGCGGCTTGCCGGATGCGGTGGAGATTGGCCATACCTGGCTGGCTCCCCAGGCCCAGCGTACCGGCCTCAACACCGAAGCCAAGCTCCTGATGCTGGCCCATGCTTTTGAGGTGTTCCAGGTACGCCGGGTCACCCTCAAGACCGACGCCCGCAACCTGCGCTCGCGTCAGGCCATCGCCCGGCTGGGCGCTCACCTAGATGGAGTTCTACGAGCCCACCGGCCTGCTGCCGACGGCGGAATCCGCGATAGCGCCGTGTTTAGCATCCTGGCTGGGGAGTGGCCGGCTGTGAAGGCCCGGCTCGAGGACCTCCTGTTGCGTGGGGGCGGGGATTGAGCACCTCAGCCCGCTTCTACGTAAGATGCGATGTACTCCAGCTCCTTCAGGTGGCGCAGGTCGTGCTCGGCCAGCATCTGCACAATAAAGCGGATGGTCTCGGGGCCGCGTTCGGGATGATAGGCCACCTTGTCCCAGTCAGGCGGCTCCAGGTTGCGCAAAAGCTCCAGGTTCCAGCGGCGCAAGGCGCAAAAGGCTTCCAGGGCCTGCCGTACGCGAAAGCCGTAGCCAATTTCTATATCCGCCAGGTGGCAGTAGATCTACCCTGCCGTCCAGTGGGTCAACTCATAACCCCGGCGCATGTCCAGGCGGGGAAACAGGTCGCTTAGCAGTTCGGGCGTCTGCGCCAGCACTTCCAGGGGGTCGCGGGATCAAGCGTGCATTTCAAACGAAGACTGGCTCAGGCCCCCGCAAAGGATAGCTCAGCCACCTCGACCATCGGCGCGCCCACAATGCCCATCATGGGGTTCCACTCGAGCTCTGTACCCAGCGCGGTAATCCTGGATAGCAGCTCCAGGAAGTTACCCGCCACCGTAAAGTTTTCCACCGGGTAGGCCATCTCGCCCCCCTCCACCTTGAGCCCCAGGGCTTGCAGGCTGAACTCGCCCGAAATGGGGTTGGCCCCGGCGTGCAGGCCCATCAGGTCTGTCACCACAATACCTTCATCCATTTTGACACCCTGACCCGGCTGCACAAAAAGGTTGGTTGGTGCGATGCCCAGCACCCCTTTGTAGCTGCGGGCGGCATGGCCGGTGTTCTCCATGCCCATCTTCTGGGCGGTCTCGCTGTTGTGGGCAAAGGTTCGCAGGATACCGTTTTCGATTAGCACCGTGCGTTTGGCCGCCGTCCCCTCGGCATCGAAGGGACGCGAGGCCAGCCCGCCGGGCAAGGTAGGGTCATCCACCAGGGTAAAAATCTCCGAGGCCACCTTCTGCCCAATCTTTCCAGCGAGCAGGCTCTTGCCCTCCAGCACATTTTTGGCCGAGAGCAAAAACCAGCCCATCATGCCCAGCAACTGTCCAAACGCCTTGGGCTCGAAGTAGGCCTTGTAGCGCCCGGTCTTGAGCGGACGGGCCCCCAGCAGCCTGCCGGTATTTTGCAGGAAGGCTTGTACGGTGCGGCCCGGCTCGAGGGTGTGGAACTCCTTGGAAAGGTCGAATTCGTAGCCCTGTTTGAGGCTACTACCCTCGGCCATGACCGCGCTTGTTAGAAGCAAGGCATAGCCGTTGCGAAAAGCTCCCGCCACCCCCTGGGTGGAACCCAGGGTAGCCTGGGTTTCGCTCTCGGAGTAGCGGGTCATCTGCACCTGCTTGACCCTGGAGTCGGCCCGCAAGCCTGCTTCTAACTCCAGGGCAGCCTGGCGCTTCTGCTCCAAGGGCGCCGAAAGCCCCTCACCCAGGAGGTCGTGGCGGCCCAGTTCACTGCCCGCAGGCAAGAACCCGCCCGTCTCCGACTGCAAGAGGGCGTTCTCGTGGGCTTCCTGGAGCACCCAGTCCAGGGCCTCTGGGGTGCGCTCCTCGCTGTAGGCGTAGCCGGTCTTGCCCTCCACCACCACCCGTACCCCCACCCCCCCCTGGGTGGCCTGGGTAATCTCCTCTACCCTGCCGCCGTGGGCCTGGATGGTCAGTTCGCGGGTGTGGGTGGCCAGCACCTCGGCGTCAATCCCCAGTGCCTTGGCCTTTTGTAACAGATAGTCTCTGGCTTCTTCAAAGGTCATTGGCATTCCTCCGGATTACAGGGTTCAGGGCACAGAGGTCAGGGGTCAGAGAAACCAGTCCCGAAGCCCGGTTCAAGCTTGCCCTCCTACCACAATCTCCGAAATCAGCAGGTGGGGCTGGCCCACCTCTACCGGCAGGCTGCCCGAAAGCGAGCCGCACATACCGGGGCCCATCTCGAGGTCGTCCGATACCGCCACAATGCGCTTTATGCTCTCGGGACCCTTGCCCACCAGCATGGCCCCCCGCACCGGCTCTTCAATCCGACCGTTGCGGATAATGTAGCCCTCCTTGACAGCAAAGTTGTACTCGCCCGAACCAGGCCGCACCTGCCCACCCCCCATGTCAGCGGCATAGAGGCCGTACTCGATACCCTCAAAGAGTTTCTCCCTGGGGGTACTGCCGGGGGCAATGTAGGTGTTGCGCATCCGGCTGGTAGGGGCAAAAGTGTAGTCCTGACGGCGGCCCGAGCCGGTGGGCCGGTAGCCGGTGAGCATTCCACCCAGCCTGTCCACCATGTAACTTTTCAGCACGCCGTTTTCGATCAGAACCGTGCGCTCGGTGGGCAGGCCCTCATCGTCGAACTCGGAAGAGCCCCAGCCGTGGGGGGTGGTGCCATCGTCTATGTAGGTCACCACCTCGGAGGCCACCTTTTCCCCAAGCTTGTCGGAGAGCACGCTGGCCTTTTTGGCCACAGAAGTGGTTTCCAGCAGGTGCCCCAGGGCCTCGTGAAAAATCACCCCGCCAAAGCCATTGCCAATCACCACCGGCATACTACCGGCCGGGGCCGGTTTGGCCCGCAGGTTGGTCAGGGCCTGCATCCCGGCCTTGCGCCCAATCTCGGCAGGGGAATAGCGGTCGAAGAGCTCGAGGCCCACGCTAAGCCCCGGCCCCACCACCCCAGTCTGCATCCCGCTCTCGTCCTGGGCGATGGCGGTCACGTAGAGGCGGGTTCGCACCCGGCGATCCTCGGCCCACTTTCCATCGCTGTTCGCTACCAGGACTTCCTGCTCCCACTCCATCAGGTTGCTCTGCACCTGTTTGATCTGGGGGCTCACCTGCGCCCCCGCCTCGGCCTCGCGGACGCGCTCCAGGCGGTAACGCTTGTCCCTGGCCGTGAAGGGAATTGCGGGTGTGTGCAGACCCTGGGCCACCGCCTTGCGAAAGTCGAGGCCGCCTTGGCCCTGGGTATCCACCTGTCCTGCGCTGCCCTTGAGCTTGACCAGGGTTTCGGTTAGCTCCAAAAGGCGCTCGGGGCTAAGGTCGTTGGTATAGGCATACACCACCTCGGTGCCGTAAAAAAGCCGCAACCCGGCCCCGTACTCGATACCGCTGGTGGCCTCCTTAACCTCACCCGAAAGCACCCGCAAAGCCCGCCGCCGCCAGCGCTCCACATAGAGTTCTGCAAAGTCGGCCCCACCCAGCCGAGCGCGGTGCAGCACATCACCCACCAGTATTTCGTCTAACACACAACCTCCTTGTTCCAAATAGCCTAACAGTTCAGGCCCCAGACCATACCCGACCCAGGTTGCATTTTTCGACCGGGTGTGAGCCGGCACTGCCCGCCCTGCACCTTTTTATGAAGCCCGCCCGCCAAAAACTCATCCTGCGCTTCGAAGCAGGCTTAAACTGAAGCTATTTTGAGGCTATATCTTCCCGTACAGCTCTTTTTGCTGCTGCTCTTTGGCGAGGTCAGGAGTCAAGACCTGCCCCCCGTTCGCATCGGCGACCAGCCGGGGTTTACCCGGGTGGTGCTGGATCTGCCCAATGGGGTCAGCTACCAGATCGAGCCCCTGGGGGCTGCGCTGCGCGTG
The DNA here is from genome assembly GCF_026004115.1 of Meiothermus sp. NCBI lineage: Bacteria > Thermotogati > Deinococcota > Deinococci > Thermales > Thermaceae > Meiothermus > Meiothermus sp. Next base: position 1,865,978 of record NZ_BPIM01000001.1, on the reverse strand, counting down.
ACCCTGCCGGGCCTGCGGGTCACGCCGGGCATTCAGTTTGTGAATCAGCCCGAACTGGCCGGTTACGTATTGGAGCAGCACGAAGACAAAGCCGTGCTGCTCTTGCTCACCCCCCAGGGCGTTACCCCCCGCTCGGGTTATAAAACCATGACCCTGGCAGCCCTGGAGGGCGATGGGCAACGGTTGGTGATCGACCTCTCGGGCGCGTATGCCGACACTAGTCCGCTCGTCCCCAGCCCCGCCTTCCGCTTTGTTAAGGCCAATGGACGGCGTTTTTCGGTGGTGGTGGATGCCGGGCACGGTGGCCCAGATCCCGGCGCCATGGGGCCGGTGGCGGAGAAGGCGGTGAACCTCGAGGTCGCCCTGCGGGTGCGCCGCCTGCTGCAAGAGGCTGGGGTGGAGGTCACCCTGACCCGCGAAAGCGATATTGCCTTTTCCCCCGACAAGCGTACCGACCTGGCCCAGCGCGTAGCTCTGGCCGAGGGCAAACAGCTCTTTGTGTCCATCCACGCCAACGCCACCGTACCGGCCCGCGCCGATGGTTGGTGCGGCCTCGAGGTCTACTACTATGGCCCCACGGGCGTCCGCCCCTTCTACCCGCCCCCGGCCCCCCTCACCCCCACCCCGCCCATAGCCATCTCCCCTGGCCCCTTGGATATGCTGACCAACTCAACCCAGCCCGGCCCCCTCGACCCCGGCGCCCAGCCCGGCCCCGAGGATGTCAACCCCATCCCCCCGCAAAGTTTGCCAACACCCACCCCGCAGATGAACTCGGCCCGCCGCATGGAGCTCTCGCGCACCCTGGCCACACGGGTACTTTCCTACATGCTGGGCACCACCGCCGCCGTCAACCGGGGGGTGCGCAGTTCGGATTTCTTCGTTATTCGCTACAGCAGCATACCCGCAATTCTGGTGGAGATGGGCTACCTAAGCCACCCCCTGGAGGGACAGAACCTGCGCGATAGCAACTACCTCGACCGAATCAGCTTCGGCATCGCTCGAGGGGTGCTGGAGTACCTGGAAAACGACCATCCGCTCGAGTAGACCTTTCTTACCTTGGCACCCCCTGGATGGCCCCCGCCCGCAAGCGTTGCAAGAACTTTATCTCGGATAGGCGCCCGGATAGAAAGTCACTCACATCCGCAACCGCCTTGCCGGTTTGAATCATCCGGCTCAACACCCAAAACTGATCCAGGCGAATCTTGCCGTCGCGCCGCAACAAGCCCATTTTTTGTAAGCGGGCGTCGGTGTAAGCCTGCGCCGGAACCCCCGGGATGGCGCCCGCCCGCACCAGGCTCACGAACTGCCCGCCAGTCAGGGTTCCCGCCAGGTACTGCTGCAAGTCGTCGGGTTGCCTTTTGCTCTCGATCCACTCGGCCAGCGCATCGAACTGCGCTCCATTAATGTGGCCCGCCAGTTTCAGGCCCGCCAGACGGCTCCTGGCTACCGCAATGGGGTTGAGGGCCAGGGTGTAGTCGTCGGGGCCGTAGAGCCTGGGGGTTTGCGGGGTGCCTTTGCGCTGGCTAAACCCCTCGACCTGCACCGCTGCATAGCGGTAGGCCTCCCCGATGGTCACATAACCATCCCCATTCTCATCGGCCTTGCCCGAAATGGCTTCCAGCAAATAGGCAGTAAAAATCCCACCCCCCAGCTCGGCATCCTCCCAGCTCGGCTGGGTATCGGCAGACGAGGCCAGCAACACATTGACCCCGCTCAGGTCGGGTTTTTGCGGCTTGGGAAGATCCTTGCGGCCCGGCATGCTGAAGCTGCGTGAGCCGGGGAGGGACTGACCGCTAAAACAGGCGTCTACAATCAGAATCAGGCGGCCCTTGCCCCGGCTGGCCTTGCGAGCAATATCCTGGATTGAGTCCAGGGGCAGCCAGGTTTCCTCGTCGTTGATTTTGGCATCGCTGGGCATCAGGGTGGCCTGCCCCGAGCGGCTCGGCATCCCATGGCCGGAGTAATAGACAATTAGGGTATCGCTCACACCCATACCCCTGGCCAGATCGCGCAGTTCCGCCTCGATGGCGGTCTTGCTGGCCTCGGTATCCAGGAGGATGCGCACCTTGCTCAGTTGACCCTTGTGGGGGTCGCGCAAGGCCTGGGCCATCTTGCGGGCATCGCTTTCGGCATAGCTGAGGGGGGGTAAGGAGGGGGTTTCGGGGTAGGGGCGGTAGTTGTTGATGCCGATCACCAGGGCATAGGTTTCGGGTTTGGGCATGGGTTGGGCTAAGCCCATCCAGCACCCCACGCCCAGCCCTACAAGGCAGGGAATTGGCCAGCCCCCAAAGCGCCCCATGCAAAACACCGCCAGAGTAAGTTGCCACCCTTCATTCTCCAATGTTAGATGGAGATGAAAGCAAGCTAAGCAATGCAGGAGACGGCGTTAACCCAGCGTAAAAGGTGGATTTGTAGTATATCACGGTACAAATCCTTTTTTCATCGGCTTTTTATTGTCCTGAAGGACACAACCCCTAGTGCAATTGGTCCCAATCTCTACTAGATGTTGCGTTTTGGAGTTATGACCAGCCCTATGCCGCAAGATTGGAGTTTCCTGTATCCGCGCCGCAATGGGGGGTTGTGGGGTGGATAAGCCGAGTCCTACCCCTTCTCGACGACGGGGGCTATCACCCCATGTTCGCAAAGCCCTCTGGCGCACCGGACTGGTGGTGCTGGTGATGGTGGTCTCGTCGTATATCTTGAGCAACAACCTGCTGGGACCTTTTGGCGCCTTTATCAAGGGGCCGCAAGGGGCTTCGCTGGACCGTCTGACCCGGGTGGTGCACCGCTGGGGTTCGCCGGTTCCCATTCGGGACTTTCCGCTGGTGGTGTTGGTGGAGCTCGAGCAGCAAAGTATCGGCCAGCTCAGCCCGGACAGCTACGTGTTCAACCGGGGCCAACTGGCCCGCCTGACCCAAAAAATTCTGACCTACGCGCCCAAAGGCATCTTCCTGGACTTCGACCTGCGCCACCCCAGCAACGAAGGGGGGGTGCTGTCGGCGGGAGACCGGGAGCTGCTGGCGTTGTTGAAGCAAATCCAAACCCCCTTACTGCTGCCCGACACCGAGGTATTGGGTCAACCGCTGGGCCGCCTCAACCCCTACCTCCACGCCGTACAAGCCCAGGTTTTCTACGATAGCGACGGGCAAACCCGAAAAATCCCCCGGCCCCAATCCGGCCAGCCGGTAGCGGCTTCGCTGGGGCTATATTGCCTGGGGCTGGGCATACATTTACAGGACGGCAAGCACTGCCAGCAGGCGGTGGCCTCGGGCAGCCCAAAAGCCGACGGTAAGCGCATCGTCTATCGCGAAATACGGCGCTTCAAAGCCCATACCCAAGGCCGCCAGCTCTGGCCCAACCTGGTGGTGATAGAGGGGCTGGATTTTTTTAACGATGGGCTGGTGCAGTCCGAGGAAACCCAGGGGGCTTTGTTTCTGGTGGGGCGCACCTACCCCAAGGGCGATGACGTCCACTTCAGCGCCATCGGGCCGGTACAGGGCATTGATATTCATGTGAATGCCCTCCTGACCCTGGCCACCTACCGCAGTTTTTCCGAAACCCTGGGCTGGGGGCCGGTGCTTATGGTGGTGCCGCTGGTGGTGTTTCTGGCCCTCTGGCTGACCTATTCCATCACCGATGGCTGGCTCAAGTTCAGCCGCTTCCAGGGCTTCGTGCAGGCCCTGATCGAGACCGCTATCGCGGCCTGGTTTTTGTTTTTGGCTGGCGTGCTGATTTTGCAGTACACCGGCCATTTTCTGGACTACCTCTACCCAATTGTGGCCTTCCAGACGGGCGCTTTACTCTTGAAGCTATTTGCCGGAGGGAAAAAAGATGAAAGCAAAGCCAGCGATAAGGGCCAGGAAGTGGCCGACAAACTCAAGGAAATCGTGGAGGGCACAGGGGATGGTTAGGGTTTTCCTGGCCCTGGCTTTTTTGGGTTCGCTGGGGCTGGCCGAGCAGGCCCGCCTCGAGCTCAGCGGCAAGGCCAGGCTCGAGCGCCCCGACCAGACCGTACAAACCTACACCCGCAGCGGCGGCCCAGCCCTGGTGCTGAACCTGGAAGCTGGCGACCGCTTGTGCATCACTGCGGGCAAGGGACGGCTCTTGTACGGGGTGCGGGCTTTTGCGCTGGAAGCCAGGGGAGCCGCCTGCTTCGAGGTGGCCCGGCCCAAGTCGTTCTGGCAAAACCTGGTGGCCAGTTGCCAGGACATTGGGGTCTGCAAAAAACAGGCCGAAGTGGCTTTTATCAAAGAAGCCAAGAGCCGGGGTACGGAGGGGAGCGTACCGGTGTTGTACGTACCCACCGACTACAGCCTGGAGACCCTTTATCTGGTGGTTGCCACCGCACAAACCCTGCGCGTGCTCGACAGCCAGCAAGAACTGGCCCAAATCGAAGTGGGTCGTGAGGGTTTTGCAGTTTCCAGCGCTCTGCTCAAGAGGGCTACCCGCCTCGAGGCGCTCAATCGCTCAGGGGTGGTGGTCTATGCCGCCCCGGTGCGCTGGGTGCATTTCGCTACCGAGGTCACGGTAGAAAGCCCCCTCGAGGCTGCCCTGGCTCTCTGGCTTACCGGCCAGATTGGCTATGCCCCTGCCGCCTACAGCTACCTGCTGGCTGCCGGGAATACCGATCTGGCCCACATTCTGCAAGCCCAGATGCACCAGGAGTTCCGGGGCACTTACCGCTGAAGGTCGTTTTGTTCGTCGAGACGCGGCTATGAGCCGCGATCGGGAGCCCAGGAATCAAGAAGGCGGGCTTTTCGACGGCACGTTGCATCACCGTCTATGGCTTCATCTGCCTGGAACCTCCTCCAAGCAATTTTCTAGACAGAAAGATATGCGCGAATAACCCTATCAGCCTGTAGATCAACGATCAGAAGCAAACCACTCTCCGGCTATTAGCCATAAGCTATGGGCTGTAGGCCAAAACCGCCCAACACCCCGGCAAACCCGCACGGTTTCTGCTACCCTACTCGGCATGGAGTTTGCGCTTAACTTCTTGCTGATTGCGGGGGGGATTGTACTCCTCTACTTTGGGGGCGAAGCCCTGGTAAAAAATGCGGTGGTGCTGGCCCACAATTGGGGCATCAGCACCATGGTGGTAGGTCTAACCGTGGTGGCCTTTGGCACCAGCAGCCCCGAGCTGGCCGCCAGTCTGGCTGCCGCGCTCACGGGCAGCCCGGACATCGCCATCGGCAACGTGGTGGGCTCCAATACCCTGAATATCCTGCTCATCCTGGGGGTCACGGCTTTGGTAGCGCCCATCCGGGCCCAGGCCCAGTTCATCAAGCGCGAGGTACCCATCATGATCGGGGCGGCTTTGCTGCTGTTTTGGTTTTTGTACTTCGACCAGCAGGTAAGCCGCCTGGAAGGGCTCTTGTCGGTGGTCTTGCTGGGCCTGTACATCGGGTTCCTGTACCGCAGCAGCGCGGGGGAAAGCGCCGAAGTGCAGGGCGAGTTCGACCAGGAGTATGGTCGGCCCGTTCAGGCGAGCTGGCAAACCTACGCAGGGGTGGGGCTGGGGCTGGTGCTGTTGGGGGTGGGGGCTCGCCTGCTAACCATCGGCGCGGTGGAGCTGGCCCGGGCTTTCGGGGTTCCTGAACTTATCATTGGCCTGACCATCGTGGCCCTGGGCACCAGCCTCCCGGAGGTGGCCGCCTCCATTACCGCCGCCTTGCGTCGCGAGCCGGACATTGCGCTGGGCAACATCGTGGGCTCCAATGTCTTTAACATCCTGGGTATCCTGGGCATTACGGCCCTGGTGCAGCCCGTTGGCTTGCCCTGGGAGAGCATCCAGCGCGACCTGTGGGTGATGCTCGGGGCCAGCGTGCTCCTGTGGCCTTTCCTGGTCACCGGGTTCCGGCTGGGCCGCAGGGAGGGGGGCGTTTTTGTAGGGCTGTACGTGATTTATGTAGCCCTGCTCATCCGAACGGCCACCTAATGCGCCGCTGGCTGGTGAATGCGGGCCAACAGGGCCATGGCTCGCTCCAGGGCCAGGCGCATATCCTTGCCGGTTTTGGCAGCTTCCTCGGCCCCCATCAGAATTTCCAGGGCCTGGACAACGGCCTCAGCCGTCATCTTTTTTGCAAGGAGGAGGGTTTGCTTGGCCGCGTAGGGGTGCATACCCAGGGCGCTGGCGGCCATGCCCTCCCCTAGCATGGGGTCGTCCTGCAACAGCGCCCAGGCTCTGGCCACCCGCACATACTGCCAGGAGAGTGCCCCCAGGATGCGCAGGGGGTCTTCACCCCGCTCGAGCAGTTCTCGGGCATATTTGAAGGCCTGGGTGGGCTTGCCTTCGGTGATCGAGCGCACCAGGTCAAAGCCCGAAATGGGGGTATCCAGGGCCGCCAGGGCCTGGACTTTCTCGAGCGTAAGGGGGGGCGACACCAGGCAGAGTTTCTTCAGCTCCTGCTCGAGGGCCTCGAGCCCCATAGCGGGGTTTTCGGCGCTGCCCTTACCCCCTACCAAGCCTGCCAGATACGCTGCGATGGCCCCCGGCAGCTTGAGGTCGTAGTGGCGGGCGCGATTGATGACCCAGTTGGTCATCTCCTTAGGGCCAGGGGTGGGATGGTCGCGCTTTTGGGCTTTGTCGGCATACCATTTGCTGCGGGCCGCCGTAGGGCGGGGGTCGAGCAGCAACACCACCGCATCGGGCGGCGCAGCCTCCAGTACCTCCCTGAGGGGCTTCCACTCGGCCTCGCTCAGGTCGCGCAAATCCACCAGGGCCCCGCCCGGCCCAAAAAGCCCCCCGCTGGCCTCCTGGGCCACCAGGGCGGGTTCGGGGGGCATCATACGGGGGGCCAAACCCTGCAAGCGAGCCTCTTGCAGCAGGGCTTCGCGGGCCAGAAAGCTATCGCCGGTAAAAACTTGAATCATGCCCAGGGGCAGGATACCAAAAGGTGGCCCAGGGGTCAGGGGTCAGGAGCCTCTGACAAAAAGCCCTCGCCCTGTTGGAACCAACCCGAGGTTTTCTGGGCTCTTTAACACAACGAAACGAAAGCACCACCTTTGCTTTCTTACTGTTTCAAACCACAGGCTCTAGCACTGATGCTTCAGAAGAAGACTCCACCCGAGTTGGTAGTGTTTCATCTGCTGTTGTGGGTTTATGCCCGTGCTTGTCCGACTTTTCAACTTCCGGTTTGACCCCCTGGGTGCTGGCGTATTCCCACCAGAGCTGTAAAAGCTGGGGCTCGAGGTCGGCCACTACCCCCTGTAGCCGGGTTAGCTCGTTGCGGGCCAAGCCGCTGTTGATGACCACGCTCACGGGCTTCAAGGTGAACTTCGCCCAGGTATCGCCGTCGCGGGTCACAAAAATGTGCGGCTTTTCCTGGGCGCTGCCCGACTTGACATAGAAGCGAAAACCACCCCGGCGCATGAGCGTCAACATAGCTCAATTTTAGCGTGCCCCGGTCTGGCTTGCAGTGCTTCTGACCATCCTGGGCGTTACGCAATGCTTGCATAACCAGCCCACCCTCGCGCTGGCTGTTTTCGTATAGATTGAAGCCTGGTGGACAACCGCCTGCGGCTTCTGTTGATCGTGGCCCTCTTGGGCAGCTTCGCGCTATATAGCTGGCGCGGTCTGGGCGAGGTATTCCGGGAGCGCGGACGCTACACCGATGCCCTGGGGCTCATCCCCGCCGCCACCCCTCCCCTGCGCTTTGGGGTACCGTCGCTCCAGGAGTTGGCGGTGCGCTACCACCTCGAGCCCACCCAGGCCACCTGTGCGCTGTGCCACGTTGGCCAGGAAAGCGCCAAACAGCTCAATCCTTTTGGCCGGGACTATCAGGTCATCGTGCGCCGCATGCTGGACGAAAGCGTGAGCGCCGACAGCCCCGAAGCCCGCAGTATCTTTCAGCTCAACGCCCTACAGGTTCGCCAGGCTATCCAGGAAGTCACCCAGGATGGGCTCGACTCCGACGGCGATGGTTTTGATAATGACCTGGAGCTACTCTTCGGTTTTTGGCCTGGCGAGGCCCAGTCCAGGCCCAGTCTGAGCCCCCAAACCTTACTGGGCTACCGTGCTCAACTGCGTCAGCTTGCCCAGAATGGGCAACTAGAAGCCCTATTGCGCGGGCAATCCCCCGCCAAGACCCCAACCGGCTTCTGGGGCTTTAGCAAAAGCCAGCTACCCCTGGTGCGGCCAGAGCGGCTATGGCTCTACCAAACTGCCCTTGTGCCAGATTCAAAAAGATAGTTTTCATACCAAATCCACATGAACCCCTTGCCTTCTCCCCAGGGGGAGAAGGTGGCGACACCCCGACCGTGCTATTTACAAACAGCGCTAGGAACGCGCTTGAATGCACCCGGGGCATCGCCGGATGAGGGAGCTTGGGACTTAAAGCTAACTGTCCAAGTAAAGCTGGTATCAAAAAAAATCCCAGAGGCTATCTTTTTGAATCCTGAAACACACCCCTCCCTCACGGTCGGCGAAGAACCAACCGACCTGGTATTACCCAGTAGCCAGCTCCCCATTTCGTAGGGGCCAACGGAGCGATGCAGACCTAGTCTGCAGCCTGGGGCCGCGGGGTTCCCTTTTGCTCGCCCCGCAGAAAAAACAAGAGGCCCAGCCCAAAGGGAATGAAGGCCATCCAGAGGTTAGGGTACGGGTAGAAGAGGGCCAGGGCCAGGAGGCCCATCACCCAGCTTTCCCAGCGTTGTAAGGGGTGACGGGTGTAACCCACCGTTGCTGCTGCCAGGAAGACAATAGCCACAGCGGTAAAGAAGAAGCGCTCGAGGATAATCAGCCAGCCCTCGATTCCCGGCACGTTCTGCACAATCGGCAAAATCAGCAAGCCTGTTCCAGTAAAGGAGAGCAGGAAGAAAAAACCGATGATGTATTTGGCCAGCGCCACCCGCGCCGCATACACCCCGGTCAGGATGGGGTTGGTTTTAAACACCGAGGCCGCCGCATAGCCCGAAAGCGCCACCGGTGGGGTCACGTCGGCCAGCACCGCGTAGTAGAAGAGAAACATGTGGGTGGCCAGGGTTGCGGCCAGCACGGCTTGTTGGGGCTCGAGGCCATACCCCTGGAAGTTAGATGCGGCAATTTTAATGATGGCCGGAGCGGTCAGCGAAGCGGTGAGCACGTAGGTTGCTGTCGGGGGCACGCCCATCCCCAAAATCAGGCTGAAGACGGCGGTAACCAGGGTTGCCAGCAACAGGCTTTCCCCCGAGACCTGCCCCAGGAAGATGGAGAACTTGGAAGGCAGGCCGGTAATCACCATCATGCCGAAAATTAGGTTAGCCGCCACAATGGCCGAGCCGATGGGAATCAGTTGGCGGAAGCCTTCAGCCAGCCCCAGCGCAATCGGTTCGATAGCTCCCCGCAGCTTACCCGTAGCAATAGCCGGGTAAACGAAGGTGCCCAGCAAAAGCCCCAGCACCGCCAGCGTTACAGGCAGAACGGGTATTCTGCCTAAGTCCCAGCCTGCCAGCAGGGGCAAAAAAACACCCCCCAGGGCCAGCCCAATGCCCAGGGGTAAGCCCACCTTGTAGGCCGGGCTCCGCATAGCCTCGGCCAGGGGCGCCGGTCGCAAAGTGGGGTCAAGGTAGCAGACCAGGATAAAAGCCAGGGAGGCCAGGTACACTGCGGTCGAGACTTCCGTACCCAAAAAGAGCATCACCACGATCAGGACGATGGGCACAAAGATGGTGCTGTATCGAAGGGCATAACTGCGCCGCAGGGTTTCGTCTGCTCCCACAGGAGGCAGCTTGGCCTTGCGGGCGTAGAACTCGTTAAAGGTCAGGATGCCCAGCAAGTACAAGAGCATGGGCCCAATGGCCATGATGACCACCCACAGGTAGCTGATCTGCAAGATTTCCACCATCACAAAGGCGATGCTGCCCAGCACCGGCGGGGTGATCAGCGCAATGGTGCCTGCGGTCGCCACCAGACCCGCTGCGATCATCTTGTCGTAATTGGCTTTTTCGTAGAGCGGCTTGGTCAGGGTAGCCACAAACTGAGTGTCGGCAGCCCCCGAGCCACTGAACATGCCCATGAAGACCGAAGCAATGCCGGTCACCCGCCCGGGCGTTTGTGGGGTGCGGCCCACCATCGCCAGGGCCATGTTGGCCACCACCCGCCCCAACCCGAGCGCACCTATCAGCCCCGAGAGAATGGTGAAGTAGACCAGGTATTTGGCCGATACCCCGGTGATGAGACCATAGATACCGGCCTCGGTTTCGTTGTAGGTCTTGCCCAGGATCAGGTCAATACCGTTTTTGGCCCCACGGAACGTACCGGGCACGTACTGGCCGTACATGTTGTAGGCCAGGAAAATAAGCACCAACGAGGGCATAATGGGGCCCAGCAAACGAGAGACCAGCCCCAGCACCAGAATGATAATGCTGAAGGACATGGCCATATCCCAGCCCGCCGGGATGACTGCCCGGTTGACCAGCTCTTCGTAATAGCGCACCTGGTAGGCCCAGGGCGCGATGGCCAGCAGCGCAGCGGCAATATCGGTATAGCGGCGCATCTGCGGCAACAAAGCCGGTAGCACCGCCAGCGCCCAGGCCAGGGTTCCCATCAGCTTGCCAGCCAGTGGAATATCCACCCCCGGCACATTGGGCACCCAGAAGGTGTAGAGAAAAGGCAGGGTGAGGGCCGCAAAAACCCACGAACCTAGCGTTCGCCGAGTAGTGGGAAGGCGAGAGGTAATCAGATACCCTGCTACCAGGAGCAGCAGAACGTGGGTAGCCCGGCGCAGCTGTACCTGGTCGAGGATGCTGATATCCAGGCGGCTCAGCGGGGTAAAGGGATGTACCACCAGATACATGCTAAAAAGCGCTGCAACAAGCAAAATTACCCAGATGACCCGCCCCATCGGAGTGGTTCGGCCCGTACTGTCCTGAGGTATTTCCATGAAGCCTCCTAAAAGCCGGGTTGGTGAGCGTGATTATATATCGCTTTTGGGCCTGCCTTTCTACGCATACGGGCTCGAGGTTTTAGCCATTGGCCGGTCTTTTTGGCCAGTGCAAGCCTCGTGAGCCGCTGGAAGGCCCAGCGTGGGACTAAGCGCCACAAAGCCTAAAGCACGCACTGAAGGTGGCGGGCGCTTTGAGAAAAAAGCTCCCCCCAAAGGCTCGAGGGAGCTTCGCAATAACGCTTGCTTTACTTCAGGGCCCCGGTTTCGCGCAGGTAGCGCAAAGCGCCGGGGTGGAAGGGAATCGCGACTTTCTGGTTGACCAGATCCACGGTGTTTTTGATGGTGGTATCGCGGGCCGCGGCGGTAGCGGTGACCAGAGTTTGTAGATTACCGAAGACAGCTTTCATGATGGCAGCAGCCAGGTCGTCGGGCATGGAGGCTGGGCAGAGGAATAAGTTGCCTGTGTAGAGTGCAAACACATTGTCCTTAGTGCCATAGGCTGTTTTGGGCAGTACACCCGTGGTAATAATGCCGGGGAACTCCTTTTGTAGGAGTTGGGCGGTGGGGCCGGTGCGGGGCGAGTCTACCAGCTTGATCTGGTCACCTTTACGAGCCAGGCTCTGGGCAAGTTCAACCACACTGGCGGTCGGCACACCACCCACCCAGAAGTAGGCATCTATGGTGCCTTCCGAAAGGGCTTTGGCCGACTCGGCTGCGGGCAGGCGCTCCCGCTTGGCAAACTCACGCACGTCCACACCTGCACCCTTGAGCACCAGTAGAGCTAGGTTTTCAGTGGAGGAACCGGGCTGACCGGTCGAGACCCGTTTACCCCGCAGGTCACCCACAAATTTGATGCCCGACTTTTCGGTGGTCACAATGTGAATCAGGCTCGGATACATGTAGAACATGATGCGCTGCATGTCGGCCTTGCGCTGGGCAAAGCGCGGCTCCTCGCCGGTATAAGTGACCAACGCGGAGTCGGTGGTGGCCAGGGCGCAGTAGTAGGTATTGGAGCGAGGGTCGGTGCGGTCGCGCAAAAGAAGAATGTTATCGTAGGAGCCACCGGTCTGTTGGGCGGTGGCATCGGCCACACCCGCCTCGCTGAGCAGCTTGGCAATGGCTTGCCCATAAAAAAAGAACACCCCACCGGTGCTACCGGTAGGAATAACCACCCTGGGACGCTGCTGGGCCAGGGCAGTCCCCAGCACCAGAACTAAGAAAATTACCCACAGTTTCCACAGCTTCATTGACAAACCTCCTGAAAACCGGATCAAGACAGGCTTAATTGACCACCCCAAACACCGCTTTAGCCCGATGTGTTGTGGGTTGTGCTTCCGGCTGTGGACAGTCTACATATTACATGTAACATGTCAAGGGGCAGACGCCATAATGCCCGCAGATAGGGCGCAACCCAAAACAAAAAGTTGGAGCGAAGCCCGTTTATGTTCTGTAAAGCCAAAAGTCGAAAGCACCCAATCTGCGGCATGGGACTAAAGATCTGCGGCCATCGGCTCGAACTGAGCAACAGCCCAAAGACCCTGTTGGCCAACCCTGACGGTTTATGAAACCTCGAGCCAAACTGCAATCCGAACGCCTCGCCGACAAGGCCTATGCCATATTGCGCACCCAGATTCTGAAGGGGGCATTGCCGCCCGGGCATGCCTTGAGCGTCCCCGAGCTATCCCGCCAACTTGGAGTCTCGCGCAGCCCGGTGCGCGAAGCAGTGCTGCAGCTGGTGGCCGATGGCCTGGCCCAGGAGGAAGCCCGCAAGGGCGCAGTGGTAGCCCATTTTGGCCTCGAGGACGCGCTACAAATCCTGGAGGCCAGGGAGGTGCTGGAGGTGGCCTCGGTGCGGTTAGGGGCCACCAGGGCCACCGCCAAAGACCTGGCGCTGCTGCGCCAAGTACTTCAAGCCCAGGCCAAAACCATCCAGGAAGCCGACCTCGAGGGCTATCAGGCCACCGACCTTCAGTTTCACAAACTGCTGGGCACCCTGAGCCACAACCCCGTACTGGAGCGGATGGTGGGGTTGCTCAAAGAGCAGTCGCACCTGGCGCTGGAACCGGCGGCCCGCAGCCTGGCCCAGCTCGAGCGGGGATACCACGAACACCAGGCCGTACTGGCAGCCCTCGAGGCCCGCAAGGTCCCGCAAGCCGCCAGGGCATTGCAAAAACACTTCAAGCGCATTCGGGAAAGCCTGGAAAGCTGGCTGGCCTCCGACCAGACCCAACCCTCCACATCAAAATAAACTGACCCGCCGGTCAGTTTAGGGGTATGATGGGCGGGTGCTAGCGCTGGCCTTATTACGTGACCCCAAATATCGAACCTACTGGATTGCGCTATTTCTTTCGCAGCTAGGCACCTGGATGCAAGCCGCTACCCAGGGCTGGCTGGTGCTGGAACTGACCGGGAGTGCCGAGCGGCTGGGCCTGGTGGTGGCCTTGCAGTTTCTACCCTCGTTGCTGTTCTCTATTCCAGCCGGGGTTCTATCGGATCGTTACAGCCGACGCAACCTGCTCTTCATTACCCAGGGCGGCATGGCGGTGCTGGCATTTGGCATGTTTGCCCTTATCGTGACCGGACTGGTGCGCTACGAACAGGTGCTGGTGTTTGCCTTTCTTTACGGGCTGTTCAACGCCATGGATCTGCCCGTGCGGCAGGCCTTCACGGTGGAGCTGGCCGGTAAGGAGCGCTACCCTGGCGCCATCGCTTTGAACTCTTTTGGCTTCAACACCTCGAGGCTCGTGGGGCCTGCCCTGGCCGGGCTGCTTATTGCCGGTTTTGGCCTTTCCTGGAGCTACTTGGCTAATGCACTTTCCTTCATTCCGCTGATTGCGGTTTTATTCATCACACCCAGCAACAAACCCCAGCCCCAACACAGCGGGGTTGTGGAAGATGCTATCGAGGGCTTGCGCTTTGTCTGGGGGCATCCCCTGGTGCGGCAGGTGGTGGTGCTGGTGGGGCTGACCAGCTTGCTGGGCATGAACTTTCAAACCATTGTGCCTTCGTATGCGAGGCTCGAGCTCGGCCTCGGCGCGCAGGGATTCGGTTTCTTGATGTCAGCGGTGGGGCTCGGCTCCATCGTAGCCGCCCTGGTACAAGCCATCGCTTCCAGGGCCCGTCCCATGCGGGCCGTGTTGGGCAGCATTATTCTGGGCGCCTCGCTGATTACCCTGGCCCTCCCCCTCCCCACCCTTTGGGTAGCGGTGGTGCTGGGCATCGGCGGGCTGGGCATGATTACCACCATGCTCAACTCAAACACCACCGTACAACTGATAGCACCCGACCGGATCCGAGGCCGGGTGATGTCGGTGTACTCGATGGTCTTGCTGGGCTCCGGGCCGCTGGGGGCCTATCTTTCGGGCTTTCTGATCGATGCCCTGGGGGCCCGCTGGGGCGTAGCCGTGATGGGCTTGCTTACCCTCACGGCTGCACTGGTCATGATCCGTTTTCCTTGGCCCAAAGTGCTGGCGCCCACGCCGGCCCCCAAAGTGGAGCCGCCCTTGCCCACCCCCCAGGTTGCCTCGGACTGAGCGGGCCTGGGTATGCTGTGCTAAGTGGAGATATTACCGGCCCTCGAGGCCCGCTACAAAATGCAGCTGACCCCTCTGGCAGGAGGCAACGAGGCCCGCACTTTTGCAGGGGATGGGCTGGTGTTCAAAATCTACCCACCCCAAACCACCGAACCCGGCGGCATCTATGCTGCCCGTCTGGAAGCCCTCAACATGACCAAAGCGGGGCTGGGGGAGTGGGTTGTGGAAGCCTACATGCTCAACCAGCACGGCATTTTGGTTACCAAACGCTATCCTGGGGCCAACTTCACCCCCGAACGTTTTAATCAGGCTGCCCTGGAGGAGCTAGCCCGATTCTTCGTGCGACTGCACGCCATCCAGGAGCCCGGTGTGGTGAGCCGATCCCGTCTGCAAGACCGCCTCAACCAGTTTGGCGGCACCCTGCACGACCTTCCCGAAGCCCAGCAGTTGGTGGGTTGGTTGCGGAAGCATGTAGAGGAAGTCGCCGGAACCCCCCAGGCTTTCTGCCACCGCGACCCCCACGCAGGTAATATCCTCTTGAAGCACCCCGAGGCTCAGGACGTGCCCGAAGCCCTGGTAGTGGACTGGGTACGCGCCCAGCCCGACGACCCCGCCCGCGACCTGGCCATCCTGACCACCGGAACGCTGGTTCTGCTGGGCGAGGAAAAAGCCCTGTCTGCCTTGCAACACATCGTGCGCGGCTACCCGGAGCCCAAGGTGCTCTGGCGCCGCTTGCGCTTCTGGGTACCCCTTACCTACCTGCACGACATGCACTGGTTCCGCACCAAAGAACCCACTGGTTTCGAGGCTGCTGTGGCCGACAAGATGCCCAAGGCTCTGCGTTTCTACCAGAATTTCAGTCCTGATACCAGATTCGGTTAGTTCGGCGCCGTATGGCGGCGAACTAACAGGGCCGAAGTTATCCGCGTAGCGGAGGGCGATACCGCCCCTTGGAAGTTATACGCGTAGCGGAGGGCGTAAGCCCCTTGGAAGGGAGACGCTTTCTTCGCCGACCGTTCGGGAGGGGGGTGCTCTAGGATTCAAAAAGATAGCCTCTGGGGGTCTTTAGTTTGGATGATTATCTTTTTGAATCCGGTATGAGTTGGCCTGAAGTATCCCAACGGGTATCCAAAAAGCCTAAGGCCATAGGCAAAATGCCGAGGATAACCTTGGTCATTTGCTCTCTCTTGCAACCGGGTGTTACGATTCAGCCACCATGAAACTGACGGTAGTAGACCACCCCCTGGTTCAGCACAAACTGGCCATCATTCGGGATAAAAACACCGGCAACAAAGAGTTCCGCGAGCTGATGGAAGAAGTCACCATGCTCATGGCCTACGAAGCCATGCGCGACCTCGAGCTCGACCCCGTCACCATCGAGACCCCCCTCACCACCATGACCGCTCACATGCTCTCAGGCAAAAAACTGGCGGTAGTGGCCATTTTGCGGGCCGGACTGATTATGGTGGATGGCATTCTCAAGCTGGTGCCTGCCGCCAAGGTGGGCCATATTGGGCTCTACCGCGACCCACAGACCCTCAACCCGGTGGAGTATTACTGCAAACTCCCTGCCGATATCGCCGAGCGCAGGGTCTTCCTCACCGACCCCATGCTCGCCACTGCTGGTAGCGCAGTACACGCGCTCTCAATTCTCAAAGCCAAGGGCGCCCACCATATAAAACTGATGAGCATCATTGCCGCTCCAGAGGGCATCAAGCGGGTACAAGAAGCACACCCTGATGTAGAAATTGTGGTAGCGGCTGTGGATAGCCACCTCAACGACCACGGCTATATCGTGCCGGGTCTGGGCGATGCTGGCGACAGGATTTATGGTACCAAATGATACCGGATTCAAAAAGATAGTCATTCAAACCAAAAAATCCAGAGGCTATCTTTTTGAATCCCAGAGCACTCCTTTCAGTCGGGTTAGTTCGTCACTGAACAGTGACGAACTAACCGAATCTGGTATGCCATCCTGGCCCTTCGTATGGCCAAGGTGCTGGGTTGGCCCTGTTTATTGCTTCTGGCTCAGGCAAAGCCCGAAAAAAGCGCACATCCAGTCCCATTCCTCACCTGCACGCGATAAGCTAAGGCGATTGGAATGACCGAGTTTCTAAAATCTATCGGCATCGCCAACCCCACCGGTTCGGGCTGGTTGATTGTGGTTTTCACTTTTGTGGTGGCCTGGACAGTCACCTGGCGCTTTATGCCCAGGGTACGACAGTTTGCCCTCAAAGTGGGCTGGGCCGACCAACCCAACGCCCGTCGGCTCAACAAGGAGCCCTTACCCAACGCCGGAGGGCTGGCCATTTTCGCCGGAGTGGTGGCTGCCTTGGTAGTGGCCACGGCCCTGCGCCCCATCTTGATCCAGGAGGTACAAGTACAGGTACTGGCTATTTTGTTGGGAGGTGCCATTCTGGTTTTGGTGGGTTTTGTGGATGATCAGTTTGGCTTACCACCGCTATTTCGACTGTTGGTGCAGTTGCTGGCAGCCTTGCTTCTGATTGCGGTGGATATTCGCTTTCATGCTGCCTTCGGCACTGCCCTGGATCCCTTTTGGGGCATGGTACTGACCATTGCCTGGGTTGTGGGCATTACCAATGCGGTTAACCTAATGGATGGAGTTGATGGCCTGGCCGGGGGTATCGCCTTCATCACGGCCATGAGCCTGCTGGCGGTTTCGGCGCAGAACCCCCAGTGGGTTGCGGCTACCCTGGTACTGGCAGCGCTTTCGGGGGCCGCACTGGGCTTTTTACGGCATAACTTCTTCCCTTCCAAGATCATCATGGGGGATGCCGGAGCCTATTTTTTCGGCTACGTGCTCGCAGCCACTGCTTTATTGGGTAGCCTCAAAGTCACCACGGTTTTTTCGCTGGTTCCTACCGCTTTGTTTTTGCTGCTGCCCATTCTGGACACCACACAGGTGTTTATTCGCCGCCTTCTCAAGCGGCAAAACCCCATGTCTACCCCCGGTAAAGACCACATCCACCACCGGCTATTGGCCCGGGGCTTCTCCCAGCGCCGTACCACTGTAACCCTGTGGATCATTACACTGGCCCTGAATCTGGTTGCTATGTGGTTTCAGGGGGTTAATTTTGCCGTAACTGCGGTAACCGCCATCGGCACCGCATTGTTGCTGGGTTTTACTGTCTGGCGCAAGCTACGGGCGGTGTGGAAAGAGACCACGCAGCAGCCCCAGGGAAACGCCTAGCTCGAGGCCGAGGTATAACTCCGCAGGGCAAAGCGCCAGAAAACCCTGGAAAACAGCAGCAAAAAGAGGGCAATCAGAAGGGCCAGGCCCAGGTTTGCTGGGGTCAGGCGGCCCAACGCAGCTTCAGCAGGCACGGTGGTCAGGAAGGCCACCGGCACCACAAAAGTGAAGATGAAGCGGTAAGCTACCGGAAAAGCCTGTACAGGGAAGCGCCCGGCCTCGAGCAAAGCCCGCAAAACCTCGGTGGCGTTGGCCACTTTGACAAACCAGATGCTGCTGGCGCTAATGATGAACCATAGGCTGTAAAGCATTACGAAAGCCACGGCCAAAAGGCCAGAGCCTACCCCATAATCGGCCAGGCCCAGCCCCAGACGGTAGCCTGCATAAAACCAGAGCGAAAGCCCGATTATCCCATCGCTCAGGCTCCAGGGTGCAAGGGTACGAAAGGATAGCCAGAACTGGCTGTCCAGCGGCTTGAGGAGTACAAAATCGAGGGTGCCTTTTTGCACCTGCTCCACCACCCGGTTAAGGTTAGGCGAGAGCAGGGTGAAGGCAAAACTATCCATCATCAGGAAGGCAGCCAGCACCAGCAAGGCTTCCTCGAACTTCCACCCCCCTGGCTGATAGCCTCCCTGGTAGAGCAAGGAGATCCCGAACAGGCTGCCGGCAGCGGCGCCCAGGGCCGAGAGCGCGGCCAACAAAAAATTGCCCCGGTACTCGAGCTCTGCTGCCAGGGCCGTCCCCCAGAAGCGGCCCAGCACCCGCAGGTAACGCATGGGTTCAGTGTATCAAAGGGACTCTACAGGTAACTTGGGTTTTTTGGATGGGCTTTAGCGAGAATAAAAGTCGCAGGTCGCAAGTCCCGATGCTTTCAGTCTTCGGCTTTGGGCTTTTGGCCCTAGCATTGACCAAGGATTCGCTTCCCCACCCTATCCCCTAAACGCCCCCCCACGCCACACCACCGGCCCTATGATTTTGACCGGATCGTCGCGGTGGCGCACCACCGGCGGCACACTCCGGCGGGCCGGATAAAACACAATGTGCTCGCCTTCTTCCTGGTAGCGCTTGATGAGCAGCACTTCATTGAGACCGTCCCAGGCCACCACCACATCCCCAGCCCGGGGCATCCGCCCGGTATCCACCGCCACCCGGTCGCCTGGTGCTATGCTCTGGCCCATGGCTCGCACGCTCTCCGAGACCATGCAGTCGCCGTTGACGGCATAGACCCGCACGTTTTCGGGCCGCACCCCCAGGGCTTTGAGGTCTTCCAGCGGAATCGAAACCAGGCCCTCGCTGGTTGGGGTGTTCTGGTGGCCCGCCGAAGCGGTGGCCTGAACAGAAAAGGTAGCAAAGTGCAGCTCCGCTTCCAGGCGTTCCAAACTCTTTAGGGCTCCAGCTTCAGCAAAATCTAACTCCAGCCCCGTAGCCAGGGCAAACTGGGGCCAGTTCCAGCCCAGCACCCGCAGCAAAGCCCGCAATTTAGCTGCGCCCAGGTCGAGGGTGGGGTGAATCAGGCCGCGCTCGAGGCGGCTAACCTCGGTCTGGTTGAGCAATCCCGAGGCCTGCGCCACCTGGGCTTGCGACAGACCCAGGCGCTGACGCTGCTGGCGGATGGCGGTGGCCCAATGAGGGGAGTGCATGGAGAATTCCTCATAAACCATACTAAGTCATTTTGATTAAGATTCAATCTTTCTAGGCATATTGACTAGTTGTCGTTTTTTGAATAACCTAATACCAGGCTATTTTTTGTTATAAACATAACATAGACGTTCCTCTCCTTCAAAGCATAGGTGAATCATGGAACCAGCCCCGTCCACCGCCGACCTGCTCTCAAGACTCGAGCCCTGGCAGTTCTTCGGGGTGATGGGCGCCTTTGCCGCTACCGGCGCATTGCTCAAGGTCTTGGTTGAGAGCGTGCGAAGCAAGTTCTGGAAGCAGGCCCTGCGCATACTCAGCAGCGCTTTCTGGGGCACCCTGGCGGCCATCCTGGTTTCGGACTGGCTCACCCTTTCTCCCAAGAGCCTCCTGGTGTTGGCAACGCTTTTGGGCTGGGTCGGCTTTGAGGCTACCCTCGGCAACCTGTTCAGGTTAGTGGGCAAAAAGACCGATTTGAAGCTCGAGGCCCCCCAGCCCCCCCGAAAGAAGCCCCGCCGCAAAAGCTCGGCAAAGTAGCCACAGCCCCCTTCAGCCAGGAGCCAGGCTCACTTTGAGCGTAAACATAGCCCGTTAGCATGAATACTATGCAACTTGGCTATTCCTTTTGCCCCAACGACACCTTTATTTTTTACGCCCTGGTCCACGGCAAGGTGGCCACCCCCTTCCCCATTACCGAGCACCTGGAAGACGTGGAGACCCTCAACCGCTGGGCCTTGCAGGGCCAGCTTCCCCTAACCAAAATCAGCTATGCGGCCTACGGACGCCTGCGCAAGCAGTACGTGGCGCTGCGGGCCGGAGGCGCGCTAGGGCGGGGGGTGGGGCCGCTCTTGGTAGCCAGGTATCCGCTGGGCGAGCTACAGGACAAAAAAATTGCAATTCCGGGCCAGAACACCACTGCGTTTCTGCTGCTGTCCTTGCATAGCCAGGGCTTCGTGCCGGTGGAGATGCGCTACGACAAAATTATGCCATCAGTGGCGAGGGGCGAGGTGGACGCCGGGCTCATCATCCACGAGTCGCGCTTCACCTATCACCTGCACGGCCTGCAAAAAGTGCTGGACCTGGGCGAGTGGTGGGAAGGGCTGACCGGCCTGCCCCTGCCCCTGGGGGCCATTCTGGCCCGGCGCGACCTGGGTACCGAGACCCTTCGGGCCATAGATCGGGCGGTGCGGCAGAGCCTGGAGTACGCCTACGCTCACCCAGAAGAGACCGTGGCCTACATCAAGCAGCACGCCCAGGAGCTACAAGACGAAGTGATCTGGGCCCATATCCACACCTACGTTAACGAGTTCTCGCTAGACGTGGGGCTCGAGGGTGAGGCCGCCGTGGCCGAACTCTTCCGGCAGGGCGAAGCCGCCGGGCTGCTGCCAACCTCGAGCCTTCCTCTTTTTGTCTGAACTTGGTACAGACTGCAACAGCCCGTGGCTGAATTCAGCCGGAGACCGCTTCCAGACCCAGCCCTCCCAGTGCCAATAGGTAGGCTTCTTACAATCTGTATGCTCAGCTAGGAATCCCTTTCTGCCATAACCGCTAAATTAATTTCATGATCCCGGACTTCATTGCCGCTTTGCCCACCGAAGCCAGGGCCGAAGCTGAACGGGTATTTCGTAGCTTTTCGGCCCGGCGGGGCAGCTACGTGTGCTACCCCGAAGACGAGGCCAAAACCCTATATTTCGTCCAGGATGGCTGGGTTCGCCTGTTTCAGCTTGGGCCCCAGGAAGAAGAAATTACCCTAACGGTGGTGGGGGCTGGCGACATATTTGGCGAGGGGGCCCTGCTGCCCAGCGAGCGCTATGGGGTCTTTGCCGAGCCGCTCGTGGACTCTGAGTTGCTCTCGGCCTCGAGGGAAGACCTGCTGCGCCTTACAAGCCGTTTCCCCGAAGCCCAGGCAGCCTTTGTGCTGCTGCTTTCGCGCAGACTGCGCAAGGCCGAGGAGCGCCTGCGGGACTTGCGCTTCAAGGAGGTGTTGCCCCGGCTGGCCAAAGCTCTGCTCTCGGCCATGCGCAAGGGCGAGGAGGGCCTGGAAGTAACCCTTTCGCACCAGGACCTGGCCCACCTGGCTGGTTCGACCCGCGAAACCATTACCAAGGTGCTGGGCGAGCTGGCCATGGACGACGCTATCGAGCTGGGCTACCGCCGTATTCTGATTCTTAAGCCCGATGCGCTCAAGCGGGCCTCTGCATGAAAAACATTGCCCCGAACAAGTCTAGTCGGCAGCCCAAGCAAGTATTTACTTATTTAGATCCAGCCTTGCCGCCCTTCATTACGAGAAACCACCACACATCACGCTGTAGATCACTAGCAAGCGTTAGAATCCCGTAGCCATGCCCGATGCCCTGTGCCAGTTTTTACCTTATAGCCTCGAGCACCTGCCCGCCGTGCTGCGTACACCCAGAGAGGTTTCACGGGAGGCCTTGAGCGCCGGGCTGGTGGCTTACCTGAAGCGCCTGGGTGCACCTCCGGCCAGCCTCGAGGCTGCCCATCGCCTGGCCCACCCCAGGAGCCGGGCCATGGTCAGCGGTCAGCAAGCCGGGCTACTGACCGGGCCCGCCTACACCTTCTACAAGGCCCAGGCTGCGCTCAAGCTGGCCCAGGAATACAGCTCCGAGGAGCAACCGGTCGTAGCGGTCTTTTGGGTAGCCTCACAAGACCACGACACCGACGAAATTCGCAGTGTGGAACTGCTAGACTTCGAGGAGCGGGTTCACCGCCTGGAGCTACCACTCCCCCCCGCACACCCCGCCGGGCGCATTGCTTTCGAACCCTACTTTGCCCAGGTTTGCAGCCTGCTGCGGCCTTTTGACGGCTATCCCGATGTGCGCGAGCGCATCTGCCGGGCCATGCGGGGCAACTGGAGCTATAGCGAGGCCTTCGCGCGGCTGATGCTGGAATTTCTGGGGCCGTATGGCCTGGTGCTCTTCGACCCCATGGCAAAGGAGCTGGCCCCTTTGTTTGTACCGGCCCTGGAACGGGAAATTACCGACCCCCTAGCGTCTTCCCAGGCCATCAACCGCACCGCCCAGGCCATGAAGAAAGCGGGCCTCGAGCCCGTGCTGGGCCGGGGCGAAGCCGCCACCAATTTGTTTCTGGAAGGCCCGGACGGCATCCGCCGCCTGCTGCGTTTTCGCGACGGACACTTTGAGGATGGCGAGCGCAGCTACTCACCCGCCGATCTGCGGGCTTTGCTGGCCCAAGACCCCACCCGCCTGACCCCGGCAGCAGGCCTGCGGCCGGTGCTCCAGGACGCCGTGCTCCCCACCGCTGGCTTTGTGGTGGGGCCAGGGGAGCTCAAATATGTAGCCGAGCTGGGTGGGGTTTATGCGCTGCACGGGCTGGAACCCCCCGCTGTTATCCGCCGGATGGGGGTGGCTGTTCTCGAGCCCCCCATCGAGCGTATCCTGCAGAAGTATGGCCTCGAGGCCTGGGCTTTCCAGGCCGACCCCGAAGGCACCTTCAAGGCCGCCCTGGCCCAACAAGACGCGCGGGTACAGGCCATCCAGGCCCATTTGCGGCGCATTGCCGCCGAGTTCGAGCAGGTACAAACCCTCCTCACCGACCCCACCCTCAGCCGCCCTCGCCACCGCGCCCAGGTGCGCGTTCAGCACGAGCTCGAGCGACTAGAGCGCAAAATACTGGACAACGCCCTGCACCAGGAGAACACCCTGGGGGCTCAGTTTGCCCGGCTGCAGCGCCACCTGGCCCCCGCAGGCCCCCAGGAGCGGGCTTATCCTTTCCTGATGTACCTGCTCAAACATGGGGAGCGGGTACTGGATAAGCTCCTGGAACTACCCGCAACGGGCAACCATACGCTCAGTCTGAGTTAGCGTCGAAAGCTCAAAGCCCTTTGATCTACTTGATCTACGACGCGCGACCTGGGACATGTGGCAGGGTATTGGCCTCCCAGCAGCGGCGTTATGGTGATTTACCCAGACTCCTGAGCCCTGGGCGCCTGACCACCCGTTACCTCAACGCCAGATGAACACCGCGGCTCTCAGTCCAAACGTATACTGAGAGATATGCGGCGCATCTGGATGCTGCTATTTTTGCTCTTGGGCGCTGCTCACGCTCAGCAGGACTTGCTGCTGCGGGTCTTGCTCACCGAAGCTCCGGCGGGCAGCATTCAACTGGGGCCGCACCAGCGCAACAGCGCTTTCGGTAGCCAGGATTTTGGCGCTGGTACGTTGCGTGTCGCGGCTGGGGCAGGCGAGGTACTCATAGACGGCCAAAGTGCCGGACCATGGGTAGAGTTCGTAACTACCGATGGTTTCGCCCTGGGAGAACGCAGCTACCGCGGCAACCTGCTGGCGGTGTGGCAGGCCGGGCGGGTACTCTTCATTAACCGGGTCTGGCTCGAGGACTACCTGATGGGGGTTGTTCCCAGCGAGGTTCCGGCCTCTTTTCCGGACGCAGTGCTGCAGGCACAGGCCATTCTGGCCCGCACTTTTGCACTCTATCGACTAAATCCTCAGGGCCTCTACGATCTCTGCGCTACCGAACGCTGCCAGGTGTACCTGGGACGCTCGGTGGAAACCCCCCGCCACACCAGTGCGATCTACGCCACCCGCAGCCTGATTGTCAGCTTCAACCAAAAACCCATCACCGCCGTCTACCATTCTGACTCGGGCGGCTACACCGCTGCCTCGGCGGAAGTGTGGGGCAGCAGTGTGCCCTACCTGGTCTCGCGCCCCGACCCTTTTGCACAGAGTCCAAGTAGCACCTGGAGCCGCACCCTCTCACCCGCAGCCATCGCCCGCAGTCTGGCCAGCCAGGGTATCCAGGTAGGCGCTGTGCAAACCATCGCCCCCCTACTCGTCAGCGAAAGTGGCCGCCCTTTACGCCTTCGTGTTGTGGGCAGCAGCCGCAGCGTGGAGCTCGATGGCCCCCAGTCCACCCGCCTGTTGCGGGGCCTGGGGTTGCCCTCCACCCGGGTGCGCATCGATGGCTGGCAAGTATTCGGCCAGGGCAACGGTCATGGGGTAGGCATGAGCCAGTGGGGTGCGCGTGGGCTGGCCCTCCAGGGCTGGGATTTTCGGCAGATTCTCGGCTATTACTATCCCGGCACCTTCCTCAGCAGCTTCGAGGTAGTAGCTGGTTTGCAGGACAAACTCTTCCGGGCCGGATATGCCACATCCTTGGCTCACACCGGTTTGGGCATACATACCCCTGCAACACCAGCGCCAGCTCTGGTAACCCCGCTCTTCTATACAACTTTTGGGCCAGGTTGGCTTTAGGTATTTTTGTCTACATAGCTTTCTCTATTCCGAAATCGGCTATCCACAAAAACCAAGCGATTTTTGTCGCACCGTCATCAAGCCACAGACCATGGATTATCAGCTATGAATCTCTTGCCTTGAGCCTTCGGCTTTGAACTTACCACAATCCGGGTCAATCTACCATTCGCTTAACATTTTCTTGCTTATATTGAAGCATGACCCTGCGCCATGCGTTGCTCAGCAGTGTGCTGATAATCGGGATGGTCAGTCCGGCACTGGCTTCCCCCGCCCAAGATCTGTTCGACCAGGCCACCTTTCTTATTGGCTTTTACTACAACGGCCCGGCCAAAGTTCCCCCCTTCAGAGAACTCCGGCGGCAGTATCAGCCAGAGCTTGACCGGCTCTGCGCCCCCGAGCGTGACCGATGCGGCTTCGACAAGGCCAGGCAGGTCATCACCCGCATCGTGCAAGACATTGCCGACCCCTTTACGGTGCTGATCACCCGCGAGCAGCTCATCGACGACCAGCGCTATGGGGCCGGTTTGGGGCCTGCAGCCCCCAGAATTGGGGTCTGGGTGCGCGAGACTCCCAGGGGGCTGGTGGTGAGCGAGGCCTTCCCCGGCGAACCCGCCTTCGAGGCGGGGTTGCGGCGTGGCGACCTAATTACCCAGATCGGCGGGCAACCCGCCACCCTGGCGCGGCTGAGCGCTGCCGAAACCGCCCGCAATGCCTTTAGCCTGAGCTACAGCCGCCAGGGCAATGCTCGCACTGTAAACCTCACCCCCCGGGTGGCCGAGGCCACTATGCGGCCCCGCCTCGAGATCAACAACGGCATCGCCTACCTGCGGATTTACCACCTCTATAGCTCCGACGAATACTCCACCGCTCAGCGCATCCACGATGCCGCTCGCCAGGCCGAACAGGCCGGGGTACGGGGCATGGTAATTGACCTGCGCGACGCCCTCACCGGTTACGACTCCGAAGCCCTGCTGGGGGCCGCTGCCTTCACGGGCAAGGGGGGTTTTATCTACGACCGGCGCTTCCAGGGGCAGGACGAAACCCACACCGTCGAAAACGGCAAGCTGTTTGTACAGACCGAAGGGGGCGACAAAGAAGAACAAAGCGCGGTAGAACGGCCTTACCTGGCTCGTATTCCATTGGTGGTGCTGGTCAACCGCAACACCATCAACTCCGCCGAGATGCTGGCTTACTTCTTGCAGGTTGCAGGCCGGGCTAAGGTGCTGGGCGAGCCCACCGCAGGTGCCCTGGGCATGTCGGGCAGCGCCGAGGGCCCTTTGCTCAATGGCGAGTTTATTGCGGTCTCTTCGCTCAGAATGCGCAACCTGGATGGTTCGCCTTTCCCCCTCAAGGTAACCCCAGATGTAGCGGTAGTAGACGACCTGGATGCCCTCGTTGCAGGGCGTGATGTGGTGCTGGAACGCGCCCTGGAAATGCTGCGGTAGGTGGATGCTATGCGAAAACTGTTTGCAACCCTGGCCCTGGTGCTTGGCTCGCTCTCGCTGGCCTCGCCCGCCCAAGACCTCTTCGATCAAGCTAGCTTTTACGTGGAGTTCTATTACAACGGCCCAGCTACCCTTAACCTTAAGGAGCTTACCGCTCGCTACCAGAGCGAGCTCGACCGCACCTGTGCACCCCAAAAAGACACCTGCTCCTACGACCAAGCAGTACCCATCATCCAGCGCATGGTCGGCGAATTGAACGACAACCACACCTACTATCTGAGCCCCGAAGCCCTGCGCGGCACCCGTGAGAGTCGCCAGGGCAACGCACCCTCCCGCACCCTGCGCATCGGCGTGACCCACCTACCCATTCCGGGTTCACGTGACCGCCTGGTAGTGGATGTGGTGGAGGGTGGCCCTGCCGACGAAGCCGGACTGGCCTACGGCGACCGCATCATCGCGGTCAACGGCCGCCCGCTAAACGAGCTACCCGACGATAATCAGGCGGCTCAGTTTCTAGTGCAATCAGTCCAGACGGGCCGCCCGGTGGTGCTTACTATCCTGCGTGGGCCAGAGCGCCAGCGCCTCGAGATCACCCTGACGGGCCGTGAGATCAACCTGGCCCGTTTCCCTTCGCTTAAAATGCGGCCCGACGGGGTGGCTGTGCTCAAAATCCCCGACTTCGATGCCCAAGGCCAGGTGGGCCGCCGCGTACACGAGCTGGTGCGCGAGGCCCAGCAGAAAAACGCCAGGGCGCTCATTCTGGAATTGCGCGGCAACAGTGGGGGCCTGCTTAACGAGATGATCTACTCGGCGGCAGCCTTCCTGGACGAGCCCTTCGTGGCCCTGGTAGACCGCTACCAGACCGAGCGCACCGAGTTCCGCATCCGCGATGGGCGCTTTATCGTGACCCGCAACGGCCAGAGCGAAAATGCCAACCTGCCCAACCTGGCCCGATGGCGCGGCCCCCTGGTGGTACTCATAGACGAAAACACCGCCTCGGGCGGGGAGTACCTGGCCTCCGCCATCCAGAAAGCCAGGCGGGCACCCCTCGTGGGGGTCGCTACTCTGGGCATCGGGAACACGACCACCCGCCCCCTCAACCTGATTAATGGAGGCGCCCTGAGCATCTCCTACAACCGAGCTTTCTTTGCCGATGGCTCCCCCTACCCCGCCAAGGCCACCCCGGATTTTGTGGTGGAGAATTCCCTCGAGCAACTTGCCAACAACGGGCGCGACCTGCCGCTCGAGAAGGCCCTGGAAGCCCTGGGCATCAAAGCCAACCGATAAAAGCGAGAACAGGGTGGGTAGTACCCACCCTGTTCGACGCGATGCTGCTTTACTTTACCAGCTCCACCAGGGCCAGTTGTGTACCATCGCCCCGGCGGCGCTCAGCCAGTTTGAGGACGCGGGTATAGCCGCCTGGACGGTCGGCGTATTTGGGGGCTATTTCTTCGAATAGCTTCTTGACCAGCTTGGGGTCGTGCAGGTCGCGCAAGACCTGGCGGCGCAGGTGGTTACGCCGGGCATAGGCGGCCAGCTCTTCGGGTGTGGCCATGCGCTCGCCTTCCTGCAGGGGCAGTTCCTTGCCGTTCTTATCCTTGCGCTTGGTAAAGCGCACATTGTCGGGCACGGTTAGGGTGGGGGCTTTCTTGGCAGCGGAAATCAGGTTATCCACATAGCCCGCCAGTTCTTTGGCCTTGGGGATGGTGGTGGTGATTCTACCCTCCTCCGAAAGCAATAGGCTTTTAGCGAGGTTGCGGAACAGAGCCACGCGATGCGAGGAGTTCCTGTTAAGTTTTCTTCCAGCTTTCTGGTGACGCATCTTTGCTCCTTCGGTGCGTCGAGGGCCAAGAGTCCAGGGTCTAGCGCTTTGGACGCCCAACCCAGTAGCCTCGACGCTAGTCTTTCATTACCAGCCCGTGCTGGGCCAGGCAGTCCTTGATCTCCTGCAGGCTGCGATCGCCGATGCCCGGCACCTTCTTAAGTTCGCGTTCCGAAAGGGCCAGGAGGCTTTCCACACTCTCGATGCCCTCTTCCTTGAGGTTATGCAGGACGCGGGTGGTCAGACCCAGGTCGTCCAGGGTCAGCCCTACCCCCTTGGAAACAGGGGCGGTTACGGGGGCTGCCGTAGAGGTAGAGGTGGCTACGGGGGTGACAGGGGCGGCTACCGGCGTGGGCTTGTGCTCGACCCGCACCACCGGCGACTGGTCGAAGAAACCCAGTTGTTCGCGCAGGATGGCTACCGATTGTTGCAGCACATCCATGGGCGAGACCGAACCATTGGTCCAGATGCGCAAGGTCAGCTTGTCCAGATCGGTACGCTGACCCAGACGGGTATCCTCGACCTGGTAGGCCACGCGGCGCACGGGGGAGTAGAGGGCATCCACCGGGATGGAGGAGATACGGTCTTTGATGCCGTGTTTTTCCGCCGGCACGTATCCGGTTCCTTCATCTACCCGCACTTCCATCACCAGCTTGCCCTTATCCTCCAGGGTAGCAATGTACTGATCGGGGTTAACGATTTCGGCATCGGGGGGGCACTCGAGGTCGCGGGCATAGACCACCTTGGGGCCACTCGCCCGGAGGGTCAGGGTTTTGGGGCCGCTGCCGGGGTTGGCAAAGCGCACCACCAGCTCTTTGAGGTTAAGGATGAGCTGGATGGCGTCTTCCTTGACCCCTGGAATGGTGGAAAACTCGTGCAGCACGTCCTCGATGTAGACACTGGTAACAGCCGTACCGGGAATCGAGGAAAGCAAAATTCGGCGCAGGGGGTTGCCCAGGGTTACGCCGAAACCCCGCTCGAGGGGCTCGAGCACAAACTCGCCGTAGTTTCCGTCAATGCGGGCGTTGAAGACGGGGGCTTTGGTCTTGGTGGTTTCCAAACTAGAACCTCCTCGGAGGTGTCAATAGCTGATAGCGAATGGCGCTTTTCTATCGGCCAACGGCTATGAGCGATGGGCTATCGGGAGTAGAACTCGATCACCAATTGTTCGTTCACCGGCAATGACAACATTTCCCGCTCAGGCAAGCGCAAAAAGCGTCCGGTCATGGTGTCGGCGTTAAACTCCAACCAGGGGAAGGCCTTGCGGTTTTTGAAGCGTTCGACGTTCTGCACGATGAAATCCATCTTCTTTGCTCTTTCCGATACCTTGAGTTCATCGCCCTGGCGCAGGCGATAACCAGGAACCGTCACCCGCTTGCCATTGACCAGAATGTGGCCATGGCGCACAAACTGACGAGCCTGACGGCGGGTAGAGGCAATACCCATGCGGAACACCACATTATCCAGACGGCTCTCGAGCAATTGCAAGAAAACCGTACCGGTCACGCCCTTCTTGCGGCTGGCCTCTTCGAAGAGGTTGCGGAACTGCGTTTCCGACACATCGTAGATGAAGCGCAGTTTTTGCTTCTCGCGCAGACGCACTGCAAAATCGGAGGGGCGTCCTCTGCGCTTCTGGCCGTGCTGGCCCGGCGCATAGGGGCGGCGATCCAGGTACTTTTGAACTTTTTCGGTCTCGGCCACGTTCACCCCAAGGTGACGTGCCACTTTTACGATTGGCCCTCTATAACGACCCATTCTTTCTCCTCCATCGGTCAGGAAGCCCACTTATTCATACTGCTTTTCCGACCGGGTTCCCAGGGTATGCGGGGCGAAGCAGGGAACCAAAGTTTCACCCCAGCAACCAACCTTCAAATCGTCTTGCGGAACTTCTTGCGGGGACGGCAGCCGTTGTGCGGCAAGGGGGTATCGTCCACAATCGAGCGCACCTGGAGCCCACTGGCCTGCAAAGCCCGGATGGCTTGCTCGCGGCCCGCCCCCGTGCCCCGTACCACCACTTCCACGCTGCTCATCCCAAAGCCTTGGGCTTTCTTGGCCGCGTCCATTGCCGCCAACTGCGCGGCGTAGGGCGTACCCTTGCGGCTGCCTTTGTAGCCGATCACCCCACCCGACGACCAGGTGATCGGGTGACCGTTGGTATCGGTAATGGTCACGATGGTGTTGTTGTAGGAGGCGTGAATAAACGCCTTTCCCATGCTAACCTGACGCTTAACTTTTTTCTTACGACTGGTGGCAGCTTTTTTCTCAGCCATACTCTCCTCGCGTTTGCTCCACACAAAAATGGGGGTGAAGCTCTATCAGGAGTCTCAACTGGCGTGTACACGATGCACTATTGCAGCATCTACGTTCCAGCTTTATCAGAGGGCGGTGGGCAGCGCAAAAAGTGTTTGACCCACTAGCCAAAACCCCATTTTATTTGCGGGGTGCCTTTTTCTTACCGGCCACGGTCTTGCGGGGACCTTTGCGGGTGCGGGCGTTGGTACGGGTACGCTGTCCCCGCACAGGCAATCCACGGCGGTGACGCAATCCCCGGTAGCAACCGATATCCATCAGGCGCTTGATATTGCTTGCAACCTCGGCGCGCAGCTCACCCTCGAGTTTGTAGGTGTTCTCCACAAACTCGCGCAGCCTGGCTACCTCGGCCTCGGTCAGGTCTTTGACCCGGGTGGCCGGGTTGACGTTGGTAGCAGCAAGTGCCTCTTTCGCACGGGCCGGGCCCACTCCATACACGTAGGTCAGGGCAATGTCCACACGCTTGTTGCGGGGGATTTCCACACCAGAAATACGAGCCATCTCTTCACCTCCTTTCTAGATTACCAATCAGCCTTGACGCTGCTTGTGGGTCGGGTCTTCGCAGATCACGTACACGCGACCGTGGCGCTTAATGACCTTGCATTTATCGCACATTTTCTTCACTGAGGTACGCACTTTCATGGTTTCTCCTTGGGAAGCGCACAAAACGCTCCGGCTCAAACGATTACCTTCTGTAAACAATCCTGCCCCGACTGGGATCGTAGGGGGTAATCTCGACCACCACCCGGTCTCCGGGCAGAATGCGGATGTAGTTCATGCGCATCTTGCCCGAAATGTAGCAGAGGATCTCGGGGCCGTTGTCGAGTTGAACCCGGAAGGTGGTGTTGGGCAACGCTTCGGTGATAACCCCTTCGGCTCGAATTGTGTCTTTTTCTTTGGCCAAGCACTTCCTCCTAGCGCAAATCCTGGCTATCGTCCGATCGGCACAGATTTCTGGCTCCCCGTCAAGAGGCGAGGGCCAGACTCGGTAATCAGCACCGTGTTTTCGTAGTGGGCCGCCAGGTTGCCTTTGCCAACCGTGGCCGTCCAACCATCCGCCAATATTACCATCTTGGCAGGGTACAAAGCAACCATCGGCTCGAAGGCTAGGGTCATGCCGGGGCGCAACTTGGGGCCTTTGCCGGGTTCACCGTAGTTGGGCACCTGGGGGTCTTCGTGCAGCTCACGCCCCACCCCATGTCCCACCATCTCACGGATGCACCACAGACCATGCTGCTTCTCTACAAAATCCTGTACGGCTGCCGCCACATCGCCAATGCGCTTGCCAGGCTGTAGAAGCTCCAATCCCAACCAGAAGGCTTCCTCGGTCACCTGCATCAGCTTCTGAGCTTCGGGCGAAACCTTGCCCACGGCATAGGTGCGCGCCATATCGGTGGTATAGCCATCGTGGGTGAAAAGGAAGTCGATCTTCAAAAGCTCCCCTTCGCGCAAAGGGCGCTTGGAGGGAAAGCCGTGTACCACCACATCGTCGATAGACATGCAGGTTGCGCTGGGATAAGGCACCTGCCCACCCGCCCGGTAGCCGATCTGGGGTGCCTTTCCTCCCACCCGTTGAATGGCCCGCAGGATCATCTGGTCGAGCTCGAGGGTACTCATCCCAGGCCGAATATAGGGCTCCACTTCGGCAAAAATGGCGGTATGAAGCTGACCGGTTTTGGTCATCTTCTCGATTTCCCAGGGCGATTTGATGTGGATAGCCATAAATTTGGGATCAAAGGCCGCAGTCTCTAGGCCCGGACACCTAAAGCCTCCTGGATCGCCTGGTAGACCTCATCCACCTTGCCCAGTCCATTGATTTCCTTAAGGCTACCGGTCTTTTTATAGTAATCCACCAAGGGCTGGGTTTTCTGGCGATACTCGGTCATGCGGGCCCGGATGGTCTCCTCGTTATCGTCTGAGCGGCCTTCTTCCAGCGCCCGGCCCAGCAAGCGCCGCACCAGTTCATCTTCGGGGGCCGTTACCAGCAAAACCCCCAGCAAGCGAATATGTTGCTCTTGCAAAAGCCGATCCAGGGCTTCCGCCTGGGCCAGGGTGCGGGGAAAACCATCAAAGATGACCTTGGGATCGGGCATGGCGGCTAGTTCTGCTCCAATAAGCCCCAGAATGATCTCGTCCGGAACCAGTTTCCCGGCATCCATGATGGGCTTGGCCAGCTTGCCCAGCTCGGTGCCACGGGCCACGTGGCTGCGCAAGATGTCGCCTGTCGAAAGCTGTTTGAACCCCATCTCGGAGGCCAGACGCTTGGCCTGGGTACCCTTGCCCGCACCGGGGGGGCCTAGGAAGATGACAGCCTCTGCCATATCTTTAACCGTCTCCTTATCGCGTTCCCACTCTTCTTATTGCCTG
Organism: Meiothermus sp.; assembly: GCF_026004115.1. Taxonomy (NCBI): domain Bacteria; kingdom Thermotogati; phylum Deinococcota; class Deinococci; order Thermales; family Thermaceae; genus Meiothermus; species Meiothermus sp. Next base: position 1,833,541 of record NZ_BPIM01000001.1, on the reverse strand, counting down.
CGTAGATCCCACACTCCGTCCGGTAGGGCCGACGATCTACAAATCATACCGGATTCAAAAAGATAATCATCCAAACCAAAGACCTTCAGAGGCTATCTTTTTGAATCCTAGAGCACTCCCTTCCAAGGGGCGGTATCGCCCTCCGCTACGCGGATAACTTCGGCCCTGTTAGTTCGCCGCCATCCGGCGCCGAACTAACCGAATCTGGTATCAATAGCTGATTGCAGAAATCTGCAGCATCTATAACCCTAGACCCTTGTCCATCGGCATTTTAGGACCCGCGACGTCTGAAATTACCCACCCTAGCGAGTACGGCCCCGCAGGCGACCCTTGGACAAAAAACCCTCGTAGTTTCGCATCTGCAACTGGGCCTCAATTTGGCGCAAGGTATCGAGCGCAACCCCCACCACAATCAACAGACTGATGCCCGAGAAGTGGAAAGCCAGGGTGGTGACGCCCGTCACGTTTTGCATGATGGTGGGCAGGGCCGCCACAATGCCCAGGAAGATAGCCCCCCACAAAGTCAGGCGGGAAACAATGTGTTCCAGGAACTTCACGGTGGGGTCACCAGGACGGATACCGGGAATGAAACCACCATATTCGCGTAGGTTCTCCGAAATTCGGCGCGGGTCGAACTGCACAGCGGTATAGACGTAGGTGAACCCCACAATCAGGAGTACCTCTATCAGCAAGCCGGGGAAACGGGAGGGGGTGAAAAAGTTGGCGACCCCCTGGGCTACCGGCGACTCGGGGAACACCCCGGTGATAAAGAGTGGGAGTTGGAGCAGGGCCGCTGCAAAGATAATGGGGATGACCCCCGCTGCGTTGAGTTTAATGGGGATGTACGTGGCTTGCCCACCAAACATCTTGCGGCCTACCTGCTTGCGGGCGTATTGCACCGGAATACGCCGCTCGGCTTGTTGCACTGCCGCCATTGCACCAAAGGCCAGCACGATAAAGGCCAGGAAGATCAAAAGGGCAATCAGGTTGACCTCGCCGGTACGAACCAGGCCAAAGGTTCGGCCCAGTTGCGGCAGCCAGGAAGCCACGATGCCCGCGAAGATCACCATACTGGTGCCATTGCCAATACCATACTCGGTGATCCGCTCGGCCATCCAGAGCAACAGGGCAATACCGGCCACCTGGGTAATCACCACCACAAAGTAAAAGAAGAAGCCAGGTTCCCAGCCGGGCAGCAGGAAAGCGCCATTGTTAGAACCCAAAAAGGCCGTGGCCAGGAACAAACCCTGTACCGCCCCCAGGACAATACCGGCATAGCGGGTGTACTGGGTAATGATGCGACGGCCTTCTTCCCCTTCTTTTTGCAGCTTTTCCAGGGCCGGAATTACCGTGACCAGAAGCTGCATGATGATGGCGGCGGTGATGTAGGGCATGATGCCCAGGGCAAAAATCGAGAACTGCTCGAAGTTGCCACCGGAAAACAGGTTGATGAGACCCAGCGCGCTACCTGCCTGGGTGCCCAGGAAGTCGCGGATCTTGCTGATGTCCACCCCAGGGGTGGGGATAAAAGTACCCAGCCGATACAGCGCCAGCACCAGGAGCGTAAACAGTATGCGTTTACGCAGCTCGGGAATAACAAGCGCGGAGCGGAAGGCCGCGAGCATCTTAGGCCCCCTCGAGCACAACCGCTTCGCCGCCTACAGCCTTGAGTTTTTCTACAGCAGCTTGCGAGAACTTGTGGGCATGCACCTTGACGCTGCTAGCATCTCCCTGAGCAAGCACCTTGACGGGATAGCCCGGACGCACCAGGCCCGCCTTGACCAGGGCTTCGGGGCTTACTTCGCCGGAAGCAAAGTGCTTGGCGATGGCGCCCAGGTTGACCACCTGGTACTCTACCCGCTTGAGTTCGCCGTGGGAGTTGCTTTTCATGCCACGCTTGGGCAGGCGCATCAGCAGTGTGGAGCGACCACCTTCGAAGCGGGCCGAGTTTTTGAGGCCGCCCGAACGGGATTTCTGGCCCTTGTGGCCGCGCCCAGCAGTTTTACCCTTGCCCGAGCCAGGGCCCCGGCCCACGCGCTTGGGGCGTTTGTTGGCCCCCTGGTTGGGACGAATATCGGAGAGTTTCATTCCACTACCTCCACCAGGTGGGAAACCTTGCGAATTTGACCGCGCATGGCGGGGTTATCCTGTATCTCACGCACGCGGTTCATCTTGGTCAGACCCAGTACCTTGAGGGCGGCTTTCTGGTCTTTGGGGTAGCCGATGGGGCTCTTGATCAGCCGAACCTTGACGGTAGCCATCAGGCCACCTCCTCGGGCTTGCCAGGTGCCTTGCGCAGGCGCTTGACATCGTCCCAGGTCTGGAGTTGGCGCAGGGCTTCCATGGTGGCATAGGCGATATTGACCGAGTTACGGGAACCCAGTTCCTTGGTCAGGATGTCGGTAATGCCGGCCAGCTCGAGGATGGCTCGGGGCACCTGGCCTGCAATTACCCCGGTGCCGGGCGCCGCAGGGCGCAGCAAGATGGTGGAAGAACCCCAGGTCACACTGATTTCGTGGGGAATGGTGCCGTTTTGCAAGGGCACCTCGACCATCTCGCGCTTGGCGTAGTTGTTGGCTTTTTGCACCGCCATCGGGACTTCCTTAGCCTTGCCCAGGCCCAGACCTACCCGGCCTTGCCGGTCTCCGACCGCTACCAAAGCCCCAAAACGGAAGCGGCGCCCCCCCTGGTAGGTTTTGGAGGTACGGCGCACAAAGATCATCTTTTCTTCAAAATCGGTTTCAGGCATGTCAGCTCCTTTGGAGGCTAACGCTGATAACAAATAGCCGCTTAGCTACAGGTTGTCAGCTAGAACTCCAGTCCCCCTTCACGTGCAGCATCGGCCAGCGCCTTGACGCGCCCGTGATACTTGAAGGCGCCCCGGTCAAAGACCACCTGGGCAATACCCTTGGCCTTGGCTGCCTCAGCGATGGCAGCACCCACTTTCTTAGCAACCTCGGTTTTGTTACCCGAAAGCTTGAGGGATTTGCTCGAGACGGCGGCCAGGGTCACCCCTTTGCTGTCGTCAATGATTTGGGCGTAGATGTGCTGCAAGCTGCGGTGCACGCTGAGGCGCAGGCGGCCCGAGGATTTAACAGCGTTGCGAACCCGGAACTTACGGCGGTCTTCAGTGGACAAACGAGCCACAGATTCTCCTTCCTCTGACACCCGCTCCCACCCTAGATGGATAGCGGGATCAATCTATTTACCTGCAGTCTTGCCAGGCTTGGTCTTGATTACCTCATCGGCGTAACGAATACCCTTGGCGTGGTAAGCGTCGGGGGGACGAACCGCCCGCACATTCGCGGCCACCTGTCCCACCAGTTGCTTATCAATACCCACGACTCGGATTTTGGTGGGTTCAGGCACCTCGAAGGTGATGCCGGCTGGCGGGGTGACGATATCCTTGTGGCTGTGCCCCACGGTGAGCTCGAGGTTCTTGCCTTGCATGGCCGCACGATAACCTGTACCACTAATGAGCATTTCCTTCACGTAGCCTGCCGAAACACCCTGGATGGCATTGGCAATAAGGGTGCGGGTCAGACCATGAAGGCTCCGGTGTGTACGGCTATCTGAGGGACGGCTCACGGTGATGACACCGTTTTCGTTCTTTACGGTCAGGTCAGCATGAACCTGCACGGTCAGTTCGCCCTTGGAACCCTTGACCTTGACAAGCCCGGTAGCCACTTCTACGGTCACGCCTTTGGGCAAGGTAATGGGTTGTTTTCCAATTCGAGACATGTTGTCTTTCTCCTTGATGGGGCCCCCGATTTGAGCGTGATTACTGCTTTGGGCAGAGCAACAGGGGCCATAACGCTGCTCTCGGGGACAGCTCAAATTGGGGTGGGATTACCACACCTCGCAAATCACTTCGCCGCCCACGCCCAGCTTACGGGCTTCGCGGTCGGGCAACAGACCTTTGGAAGTCGAGACAATCGCCAACCCCAGGCCACGACGCACGCTGGGTACATTCTCGGCAGTTACGTAAACCCGGCGGCCCGGGCGGCTCACCCGCTGGATGTGCTGGATCACTTGTTCACGGCGGGGGCCGTATTTGAGGGTCAGGCGGAGGTAGGGCTTGCCGTCAACTTCTACCGGCTCCACCCCTTTGAGGAAACCTTCCTTGACAAGGATGCTGGCGATCTGCTGCTTGAACTTGGAAGCAGGCACATCCACGCTCTCCTTGTACACCTGGACTCCGTTGCGAATCCGGGTCAGCATATCGGCAATTGGATCACTGAGCATTGCGAAATCTCCTTCTTCTTGGGCAGCTCTGTTTGGTCTGGAGGTTTGCGGAACCCGGTCTTGGCCAAGTTGGCCAACCAGCCAGTTCAGAACATCCACAGAGGGCACCCTTAGGATTGACCTTGCGGTATCGGTAAAAGCTTACCGACCTACAAAGCAACCTTTACCAGCTGGCTTTCTTGACACCCGGCAACTGACCCTTGTGGGCCATTTCGCGGAACTGAAGACGCGAGAGACCGAAGTAGCGCATGAAAGCCTTGGAACGGCCTGTCACCGCACAGCGGTTCTTGTGGCGGGTCGGGCTGGCATCGCGGGGCAGCTCGGCCAGAGCAGCGTAATCACCCGCGGCTTTGAGGGCCGCCCGCTTGGCCGCATACTTGGCGATGGTTTTCTGCTTGCGCTTCATCTTCTCGACTTGGGATTTCTTGGCCATGGTTTCACCTCCTTTCTAAAGCAGGTAGCAAAAGGGCTCAAACTTACTTCCGGAACGGAAACCCCAGGAGTTCCAGCAGGGCCCTGGCTTCCTCATCGTTCTTGGCCGTGGTGACCACCGCAATATCCATCCCACGCACCGTATCCACCATATCAAAGGTGATTTCGGGGAAGATGGCTTGCTCGCGCAGGCCCAGGTTGTAGTTGCCACGACCATCAAAGGCGCCCGGGTTAACCCCACGGAAATCGCGGATACGGGGCAGGGCAATATTAACCAGCTTCTCGACAAAAATCCACATCCGATCACCCCGCAGGGTGACCCGCAGGCCGATGGGCATGCCCTGGCGCAGCTTGAAGTTGGAAATAGATTTTTTCGCGCGGGTGATGGCCGGCTGCTGACCTGTGATGACGGCCAGTTCTTTGCCCGCCTTTTCCAGAATCCGGCTATCTTCCTTGGCCTCACCCAACCCTTGGTTAACCACAACCTTGACCAGGCGGGGCACCGCCATGATGTTGTCGTAGCCAAAGCGCTTCATCAATTCGGGTCGAATCTCTTCGACGTAGCGTTTCTTGAGGGCAACTTCTAAAGGCATTCACAACCCCCTTATTTGGTATCCAGCACGCCATCACACTTGGCGCAGACACGTGCCTTGGTACCGTCGGGTAGCACCTTCTTGCGGATACGTGTCGGCTTCTCACAGCTCGGGCAAATCGGCATGACCTTCGAAGCATGGATTGGTGCTTCGCTCTCGATAAAGCCCCCCTGGGGGTTGCGGGGGTTGGGGCGTACCGCACGCTTGATCAGGTTCAACCCCTCCACCACCACCATACCCTCCTTGGGCATGACGGCCTTGACTTTGCCGGTTTCACCGCGCAGTCCTTCCTTACCGGAAAGAACCACTACAGTGTCCCCTTTTTTGACGTGTACCTTGGACATTATTCCTCCGATTTTGCTCCAGGGCCAAGACAGCCAAGTCCTTGACACCAAATGGTCAGTCTACCAGAAATCGCCCTGAAAAGCATCCTTCACTCGAGGCTTGTCGGGGTCGGGGGTCGGTTTTGACCCAGACAAGCTGGGCGCGGGACAGGAGACTCTGGAAGCCTCCCGTGTATCGGAAACAACTTGCCTACGGCAAGAACCCGCCACCCTGTCTATGGGTCAGAGCACCTCAGGGGCCAGCGAAACGATCTTCATGAACCCGCGTTCGCGCAGTTCGCGGGCCACCGGGCCAAACACACGGGTTCCACGGGGCTCGTTCTGGGGGTTGATGATGACCGCAGCATTGGTGTCGAAACGAATGGAAGAACCGTCTTGACGACGGATTTCCTTGGCCGTCCGCACCACCACCGCCTTGACCACATCCCCTTCCTTGACCATGCCCCTGGGGATGGCTTCCTTCACCGAAGCCACGATCACGTCGCCCACACCAGCGTACTTGCGGTAGTGGCCGCCCATCACCCGGATACAGGCAATTTTGCGTGCGCCGGTATTGTCGGCGACTTCCAGCACGGTTTCTTGCTGAATCACGCTTTACCACGCTCCTTACGCAGCAGGTAGCGCTCGACCAAGTCCATACGGCCTTCCTCGAGACGCCCCACCACCACAAATTTCTTGTTTTTCGATATCGGGGTAGCTTCCCTGATCTCAACGATATCGCCGAGTTTGTACTGGTCGTTCTCGTCGTGGGCAAGGTACTTTTTGGATTGCTTGATAACCTTGCCGTACAGCGGATGTTGCATCTGGCGCTCGACCAGAACCGTGACGGTCTTCTGCGCCTTATCGCTTACCACCACGCCGGTTAGAACTTTTTTGGGCATTGTAGACTCCTTGTTTTAAGCTTTCTTGGCGCGGGGCTTTTGCGCGGAGGCTTTGGCCTTGGCAGCCATTTTCTTCCCGGCCTGGGTGGGCTTGGCTTCAACCTCGCTCGCCCCCTCAACCCCCCTGGTCTTCTCACCCAGCACGGTCATCATGCGGGCAATCTCGCGCTTGGCTTCAGCTACCCGATGGTTTTTATCCAGTTGCCCGATGCTGGACTGAAAGCGGAGCTCCATCAACTCTTTCTTGGTGTCCTGGATTCGCTTTTGCAACTCCGACACCGGCAGTTTGCGCAGCTCACTGGGCTTCGTCGTAGGCATCGCGTCTCACCACCTTCGTTTGCATGGGCAGTTTGTGTCCGGCCAGACGAAGGGCTTCACGGGCCTGCTCTTCAGTCACGCCGGACACTTCAAACATCACCCGACCCGGCTTCACCACGGCCACGTACCCTTCCACGTTCCCCTTTCCTTTACCCATCCGGACTTCCAGGGGCTTTTTGGTAAAGGGTTTGTCCGGGAAGATACGGATAAAAATCTTACCCCCGCGGCGGAAGTGGCGCACCATCGCTACACGGGCTGCTTCGATTTGCTGGCTGGTAACCCAGGTAGGCTCCATGGCTACCAGGCCCCACTCACCAAAGGCCACATAGTCGCCCCCTTTGGCGGTACCCCGCATCCGGCCCCGGTGGGCCTTGCGGTATTTCATGCGTTTGGGCATCAACATGCTTTACTCACCTTCCTTGGCACCAGCACCAGCCTTACGCACCGCCGAGCGGCGACGGGGCTTGCTGTCCTCGCGGTCACGCTTGGGAGCTGCGGGACGCGCCGTGGGCGCGGCACCCGGCACAACCTTCTTGCCGCCAATCACTTCGCCCATGAAGACATAGGCCTTGACGCCGAGCGAACCGTAGGTGGTCTCGGCACGGGCCGTGCCATAGTCGATATTGGCCCGCAAGGTATGCAGAGGCACCCGGCCCTCGGCAGCCCACTCCACACGAGCCTGTTCGGCGCCGCCAATACGGCCCGAGACCACAATTTTGGCCCCCTGCGCCCCGGATTCGCGCACCCGCTGCACGGCTTGCTTTATGCTGCGGCGCACAGCAAAGCGGCGTTCGATCTGTTCGGCCACGCGCTGGGCGACCAGGGGTGCCGATAGATTGGGGTTGCCCACTTCCTGCACGTTCAGAGCGACGGTTTTGCCGGGAAACTTGTTTTGCAAGGTTTCGCGCAAGCGCTTGATGGTTTCGCCGCCCCGACCAATCACCACGCCGGGCTTGGCCGCATAAACGGTAATGGCAATGTTGTCAGCCGCACGTTCGATATCTATACGTGCCAGGCCCGCAGGACGCAGCTCTTTCTCGATGGTGTGGCGGATCAGGCGGTCATCTTGAATGATCTTGGCATATGTCTTCTTACCTGCGTACCAGCGCGACTCAAACTCGCGGGTGATACCCAGGCGCAAGCCTACGGGATTGATTTTGTTACCCATTTTTCTCCCCCACGATGATGGTGATGTGGCTGGTACGCTTCTTGATCATGTTGGCGCTCCCCCGGGCACGGGGCAGCATCCGCTTGATGGCGGGGCCCTCGTCCACATAGGCCGCCTTGACAAAGATCTGGTCTTCGATCATGTTCTTGCGGTCATCGTTCATGCCGTTGGCGGCTGCCGACTCGAGCACTTTGGCCACAATCTCCGAAGCGCGGTGCGGGGTGTATTTGAGGATGGCGCGGGCTTCTTCCAGCTTCTTGCCGCGAATCAGGTCTACCACCAGACGCACCTTTTGTGGCGACATACGGACGTGCCGGGCAGTGGCCAGGGCATAGGTATGGGCCGTCTCGGCCTCGAGGGCCTCGCTTTTCTGGCGTAGTGACATCCTGGCATAGCGCTTTAGACCTGCCGAGCCGGGGTGATGAACATCACGGAGGTCATTGTGAATGTCCTTGCGGTCACTCTTTCTCAAACGACGTTTGGCTTCCATGACTCACCCCTTATTTCTTGGTAGCGGTCTTGGCCTCACGGCTATGACCCCTGTAGGTGCGGGTGGGCGAGAATTCGCCCAGCTTGTGCCCGACCATCTGTTCGGTCACATAGACCGGTACGTGCTGTTTGCCGTTGTAGACCGCCAGGGTGTGGCCAATCATCTCGGGCACGATGGTGCTCCGACGGCTCCAGGTCTTGATCACCCGCTTCTCGCCTTTGGCGTTCATCGCCTCGACTTTTTCCAGCAGGTGGCCTTCCACGAAAATTCCTTTTTTCAAACTGCGTGGCATAGTTTCCTCACCTGTGCCGCCGAGTGTGGGCGGCACGAAAAAGTTCCTATTTACGACGAGACACGATAAGCGCGCTCGAGGGCTTCTTCTTCTTGCGGGTCTTGAGACCTTTAGCTTGCTGGCCCCAGGGCGAAACTGGCGGGCGACCCCGCGGTGCCCGGCCTTCCCCACCACCGTGCGGGTGGTCCACCGGGTTCATGACCGTACCGCGCACGTGGCCTTTGCGGCCCTTGTGGCGGTTGCGACCTGCCTTACCTATCACGATGTTTTTGTGATCGCTGTTGGAAACCACCCCAATAGTAGCAAAGCACTCCCCGTGTACCTTGCGCAGCTCGCCCGAGGGCAGCCGCAGGATCACGTAATCGCCTTCGCGGCCCTGTACCTGCACGCTGGTACCCGCGCTACGGGCCATCTTGGCCCCTTTGCCAGGCTCGAGCTCCACCGCATGGATCACCGTACCTACCGGGATAAAGCGCAGCGGCAAGGCGTTCCCTACCGCAATGGCGGCTTCAGGCCCGCTGACGACGGTGCTGTCCACGCGCAGGGAGTCGGGTGCCAGGATGTAGCGCTTCTCGCCATCGCGGTAGAACAGGAGGGCGATGCGGGCAGTGCGGTTGGGGTCGTACTCGATGGCCGCTACCCGTGCAGGGATACCCACCTTATCGCGGCGGCGGAAGTCGATGATACGGTAGAGCTGCTTGTGCCCCCCGGAAATAAACCGGCTGGTGGTGCGGCCCTGGTTGTTGCGCCCCCCGGTTTTTTTCATTGGGGCGGTGAGGCTCTTCTCCGGACGCTTTTTGGTCAGATCGGAGAAGTCCGCTACCGTCATGAAGCGGCGCGATGGTGTGTAGGGTCTGAACTTCTTTACTGCCATTTTCTCTTCCTCTCACTTGATACGGACTAACCGAGTCGCCCTGATGCCAAGTGGATTTTTTTGCCCCTTCATCCGCCCCTGTTTGTGAGGTAGACAGGTTTGGCTCGGTCTCGAGGCATCCGGGGTGGTAGGTAGTGGTACAGGAAAAGCCTTTCTTGCCGCCTGACCCTCTACCCGCTACCTCCTTCTCAAAGCCCCCAAAAGATCGGAACCCACCGATCAGATCAGTCCTTCCAGGGCTTCGATCTTCTGTCCAGCGGCCACCGTCACGATGGCCTTCTTGCGGTCAGGGCGCTTGCCGCTAAAACGGCCCAAGCGCTTATCCTTGCCCAGGGTGTTCTGGGTATTGACCCGCACTACCTTAACCTTAAAAGCGGCCTCTACAGCATTGGCAATCTCGGTCTTGTTGGCTTTGGGGTGTACCCAGAAGGTATAAATCCCCTCAGCAAAGCGGCCATAGGCTTTTTCGGACAAGACGGGTTGAATGATTATGTCGTGGGGCGTTTTCATCAGGCTTCACCCCTTTCGCTGCGGCTTACTCGAGCCTGCACGCCTTCCCAGGCACTCGCCTCCATCACCAGAGCTTCCTGGCGCATGATGTCGTAGACGTTGAGTCCCTCGGGCGCCAGCACCCGTACCCTGGGCAGATTGCGGGCTGCGCGAGCTACCTTTTCGTCGCTGGTGACCAGCAGGATGGTGTGGCCCTCGAGGTTGTGGGCTTTGAGCCAGGCCACAAACTCCTTGGTTTTGCCGTTCACGCCCTTGAAGTCTTCGGCCAGGAAGAGCTTGCCTTCCCTGGCGCGGTCGGCTAGGGCCATCGAGAGCCCCAGCTTGCGTACTTTTTTGGGCAGGGTGTAGCTGTAGTCGCGGGGTTGCGGGCCGAAAACCGTACCACCCCCCACGAAGATGGGCGCACCATAGTCGCCGTGGCGGGCCCGCCCGGTGTGCTTTTGGCCGTACATCTTTTTGGTGGTGAAGTTCACCATGCCACGGGTCTTGGTAGCAGCGGTACCCCGGCGACGCGAGGCCAGTTGCCAGCGCACCACCTCGTAGAGCACGTGGCTGTTCACCTTTTCAGGAAGCGTTGCCTCCACGGTTTTGTTGCTTCCGAGCACCGGAAGGTTATACATCACTTACCTCCCTTTCCGGCCTTGAGGGCGGGTACTTTGCTGGTCTGGCGCACCACCACCAGACTACCGTTGGCCCCCGGAACCGAGCCCTTAACCAGAATCAGGTTCTCGCCCTCGAGCACGTCCACGACCTCGAGGCCCTGGATGGTCACTTTTTCGTTACCCCAGCGCCCGGCCATCTTCTTACCCTTGAAAACCCGGCCTGGCGTCTTGCGGTTACCAATCGAGCCGCCGTGGCGGTGAATCTTGTGGGCGCCGTGCGAGTCGTTACCCCCCGCAAAGTTCCACTTCTTCATTACGCCGGTAAAGCCGTGGCCTTTAGAGGTGCCGGTCACATCCACCACTTCCCCCGGGTTGAAGATGCTCACCGTAACGGTATCACCGTCGGGATTGAAGCCCCGCAGCTCCCGCAGAAACTTCACCGGCTCAACCCCCGCCCTGGCAAAATGCCCCTTGGCTGGTTTGTTGACCCGCTGGGCCTTCTGACTCTGGAAACCCAGCTGAACCGCCTCGTAGCCATCCTTATCGACGGTTTTGCGCTGCACTACGGGGCAGGGGCCCGCCAGAATCACTGTCACGGGCACAGCTTTATCGCCCTTCCAGACCTGGGTCATGCCCACTTTGGTTCCAAGGATGCCCTTCATTAGCGGCCTCCTACCATCTTGAGCTCGATCTCGACCCCAGTGGGCAGGTCGAGGTTACGCAACCCCTCGATGGTCTTGGGGGTGGGATCGGTGATGTCTACCAAGCGGTTATGGGTACGCAGCTCGAAATGCTCGCGGCTGTCCTTGTGTTTGAAGGGGCCCCGCAACACGGTAAAGCGGCGGATGCGGGTGGGCAGGGGCACCGGGCCCGCTACCTGTGCACCGCTACGGCGGGCCGTTTCCACAATCTTGGCAGCCGAAGCATCCAAGCTCTTGTGGTCAAAGCCCCGAAGTTTGATACGAATCTTTGGCATTCAGGGCCTCCCTTACTCGATAATCTTCGCCACCACACCAGCGCCCACGGTGCGACCGCCTTCGCGGATGGCGAAGCGCAGACCTTCTTCCATGGCGATGGGCTTGATCAGCTCCACCGTGAAGGTGATGTTGTCCCCCGGCATCACCATCTCCACCCCGGCGGGCAGCTCCACCACCCCGGTCACATCGGTGGTACGGAAGTAGAACTGCGGACGGTAGTTGGTGAAGAATCCGGTGTGCCGGCCCCCCTCTTCCTTCTTCAGGATGTACACCGAGGCCTCGAACTTGGTGTGCGGGGTCACGCTGCCCGGCTTGGCCAGCACCTGCCCCCGCTCGATGTCTTCCCGTCCCACCCCGCGCAACAACAGGCCCACGTTATCGCCAGCAATGCCTTCGTTGAGGGTCTTGCGGTGCATCTCCACCCCGGTCACCACCGTCTTCTGGGTCTCGCGCAGACCCACGATCTCCACTTCCTCCCCGGTCTTGATCTTGCCGCGCTCCACCCGGCCCGTGGCCACGGTACCGCGTCCGGTGATGGTGAACACATCCTCCACCGGCATCAGGAAGGGCTTGTCCACATCGCGCTGGGGGGTGGGGATGTAGGAGTCAATGGCGTCCAGCAGTTCCCAGATCTTATCCACCCACTCGTTCTCCCCCCGCTGGGTCTTGGGGTTGGCCATCATGTGCTCCAGCGCCTTGAGCCCCGAGCCCCGGATGATGGGGGTATCGTCCCCGGGGAACTCGTACTGGTTCAGCAGGTCGCGGATCTCCATCTCCACCAGATCCAGCAGTTCGGGGTCATCCACCATGTCCACCTTATTCAGGAAGACGATGATGTAGGGCACCCCCACCTGGCGCGAAAGCAGAATGTGCTCGCGGGTCTGGGGCATGGGGCCATCGGTACCGCTCACCACCAGAATGGCCCCGTCCATCTGGGCCGCCCCGGTGATCATGTTCTTCACATAGTCGGCGTGGCCGGGGCAGTCCACGTGGGAGTAGTGCCGGGCCTGGGTCTCGTACTCCACGTGGGCAGTATTGATGGTAATCCCGCGGGCCTTCTCTTCGGGCGCCTTGTCGATCTGATCGTAGGCCTGCACCTCCACGTTGGGGTTGGCCGCCGCCGCTACAAAGGTAATCGCCGCCGTCAAGGTGGTCTTCCCGTGGTCTACGTGTCCGATAGTTCCCACGTTTACGTGGGGTTTGGTGCGCTCAAATACGCCTTTCGCCATATCTGGTTATCTCCTTATGATCTCAGTAGTTGGGTTTACAAGGTTACCGGCCTTCGACCTCACTGACCCTTAATCAGCTTCTGAGCAATGTTCTGGGGAACCTGCTCGTAGTGATCGAAGAACATCGAGAACTGAGCCCGGCCCTGGCTCATCGAGCGCATATCGTTGGCATAGCCAAACATCTCGGCCAGGGGAACATAGGCCCGCACCAGTCGAGCATTGCCGCGCTCTTCCATGCCCTGGATCTGCCCCCGGCGGCTGTTAAGGTCGCCGATGATCGAGCCCAAGAATTCTTCAGGGGTGATCACCTCGACGCGCATGATGGGCTCGAGGATGGCCGCACCACCCTTCTCGATGGCCTCCTTGATGGCCATAGAACCGGCGATCTTGAAGGCCATTTCAGAGGAGTCCACCTCGTGGTAGCTACCGTCGTAGAGGGTGACCTTCAAGTCCACGATGGGGAAGCCCGTAAGGGGGCCAGACTGCATGGCCTCTTCAATCCCCTTCTGCACGGCCGGGATATATTCGCGGGGTACCACCCCACCCACGATGGCGTTGATGAACTCAAAGCCCGAGCCACGGCCCAGGGGTTCGGCCTTGATCTTGACGTGACCATACTGGCCACGCCCACCGGACTGGCGTACAAACTTGCCTTCGACATCCACCGGGCGGGTGATGGTCTCGCGGTAGGCCACCTGGGGCTTGCCCACGTTGGCATCTACTTTGAACTCCCGCTTGAGGCGATCCACGATGATCTCCAGGTGCAGCTCGCCCATGCCGGAGATGATGGTCTGGCCGGTTTCAGGGTCGGTGGAAACCCGGAAGGTGGGGTCTTCCTCACCCAGGCGCGACAGGGCCACGCCCAGCTTGTCCTGGTCAGCCTTGGTCTTGGGTTCAATGGCCAGGTCAATAACCGGCTCGGGGATCTCGATGGACTCGAGGATAATCGGCTCATCGCCATCGCCCACCAGCGAATCGCCGGTAATGGTCTCTTTGAGACCCACCACCGCACCCAGCTCGCCCGCCTTCAATTCCTCCACCTCTTCACGGTGGTTGGCGTGCATCTGGAGGAGGCGAGCTACCCGCTCCTTCTTGCCCTTGGTGGTGTTCTGCACGTAGGAACCCGACTTGAGGGTACCCGAGTAGACCCGGATGAAGGTCAGGCGGCCCACATAGGGGTCGGCCATGATTTTGAAGGCCAGCGCGGCCAATGGGGCGTTGGGATCGGCGGGGCGCTCGACCTCCTCCCCGCTTTCGGTCTTGCCCTTGATGGGGGGAATGTCCAGCGGGGAAGGCAGGAAGTCTACGACCCCATCAAGCAGCAACTGCACGCCTTTGTTCTTCAGGGCCGAGCCCAGGAAAACCGGGAAAATCTCGATGGCGATGGTGCCCTTGCGAATAGCCCGGATAAGCTCTTCCTCGGTAGGCTTTTCCCCCTCGAGGAACTTCATCATGATGTTCTCGTCGTAGTCGGCCGCCGCTTCGACGAGCTTCTCGAAGTATTCGGCCGCCTGCGCCTTCATATCCTCGGGGATTTCGACCTCTTTGATATCGGTGCCGAGGTCGTTGCCGTACAGGTAGGCCTTCTGGCGCAGCACATCGATGATGCCTTTGAAGGTATCTTCGCGGCCGATGGGCAGTTGCATCAGCACCGGCTTGGCACCCAGGCGTTCCTTCATGGTGTTAATCACCAGCCAGATATCGGCCCCGGTCTTGTCCATCTTGTTGGCAAAGGCGATGCGGGGCACCCGGTATTTGTCGGCCTGACGCCAGACGGTTTCAGACTGGGGCTCCACCCCCTGCGAGGCATCAAAGACCGCCACCGCGCCATCCAGCACGCGCATGGAGCGCTCCACCTCGATGGTGAAGTCCACGTGGCCGGGGGTATCGATGATGTTGATGCGGTGCTCCACCCCTGTACCGCTGTGTTTCCAGTTGGCAGTGGTGACGGCTGCGGTGATGGTAATGCCCCGCTCGCGCTCCTGCTCCATCCAGTCCATGGTGGCCGCACCTTCGTGCACCTCACCGATTTTGTGGATGCGACCGGTGTAGTAGAGGATGCGCTCGGTAGTGGTGGTTTTACCTGCGTCGATGTGGGCCGCAATCCCAATGTTGCGGAAAAGTTTTAGGTCAAAACCAGTCTTGACGGACATATTTACCACCGGTAGTGGGCGTAGGCTCGGTTGGCTTCGGCCATACGCTCGACGTCTTCCTTCTTCTTGACCGCCCCACCCTTGCCCTCGGCAGCTTCGAGCAGCTCGGCAGCCAGGCGCTGATGGGCCTCGCGCTCGCCCCGGCTGTTGAAGGCATTAACAATCCAGCGAATTGCCAGGGTTTGCTGGCGGCGAGGCGATACCTCGACCGGAACCTGGTAGTTGGCCCCACCTACCCGGCGGCTGCGCACCTCGACCCGGGGCCGCACGTTATCCAGGGCAGCCTTGAAGACCTTGAGGGGCTCCTGGCCGCTTTTCTCCTGGATAATTTCGCAGGCATCCTTGAAAATTCGGGCTGCCAGGTTCTTCTTGCCATCGCGCATCATGCGGTTGATGAGCGCCGACACCACCACATCGCCGTAGAGGTGGTCGGGCTCGAGCTGGCGAATTTCAGCTTGTCTTCTCCGCGACATAACTCACCTATTTCTTACCCTTGGCCGCCGCGCCCTTGGCATCGGCCTTGGGCCGCTTGGCCCCGTACTTGGAGCGGCTCTTCTTGCGATCTTTTACGCCCTGGGTGTCGTAGATACCACGCACGATGTGGTAGCGCACCCCCGGCAGATCCTTTACACGGCCCCCGCGGATGAGTACCACCGAGTGCTCTTGCAGGTTGTGGCCTTCGCCGGGGATATAAGCGGTGACTTCGTACTGGCTCGAGAGGCGCACCTTGGCCACCTTACGCAGCGCCGAGTTGGGCTTCTTGGGGGTAACGGTACGCACCACGGTGCAAACCCCTTTGCGGAAGGGGCTTCCCTTCAGGGCGGGCACTTTGCTCTTCTTGACCACCGGAGCACGGCCTTTACGGAGGAGTTGGTTGATGGTTGGCAGTGTAATCACATCCTTTCGTTCGACTAAGCTTCTCTACAAAACCGAAAACCCCACACGGAGGTCTGCGTATTTGCGCTGCGCTCGGTGCGGGGTTTCCGTCGAGAAGCGAATCAGGCCGGTGGCCCGAGGTTCGCCCCTGGATTCTCAAGAATCGCTGTGCGCGGCGGATTTCCCGTGAGCGCAACCGATGTGACCTCATGGCCGGGGCTGGCCTGAGGCAACGCAACCCTAGAAGTATATACGGCCGTTACGAGTTAATCAAGGGGCCGGAATCGCAGTGTGGAACTGAACTCGAGGAAGATATTGACTTTGTTCACAATAAGGCACAAGCACCAGGGCCTGCATCTTCTCTGTTGCATGCACGTCTCCATCGCGGACGACAGAAGCAACAAGTGGATCGGTATCGGCGGCCTTACCTGAGCAACCAGCGCACATCCTGCACCACCCGCTCGGTTTCCGCTGCCTTGCCGTAACCGTACACAAGTCGCAACTGGCCCTTGGGGTCCAGGGCAAAAACCGTAGCGGTGTGATCTACGTTGTACTCGGTAGGCGACTTGATGGCGGATTTCTGGTAGAAAACCCCATACTTTTTGGCCACCTCAGCAATCTGCTCGGGGCTGCCAGTAAGACCCAGGAAGCTTGGGCTAAAGAAGGTGACGTAGTCGCGCAGCTTTTCCAGGGTGTCCCGCTCAGGGTCTACCGAGATAAGCAAGACCTGCACCCGTGCTTGCTCGGCAGGGGTCAGGGCTTTGTAGACCTTACTGAGCTCGAGCAAGGTAGTCGGACATACATCGGGACAGTTCACAAAACCGAAGAAAATCAAGACCACCTTGCCCTGAAAGTCGGTAAGGCTCTTGCTCGAGCCATCGTGTGCGGTGAGGGTAAACTGGTTGGCTTCTACCGGACGGATGTTCAGAAGGCGGGTGCCGTAGGGCTGGTAGGTATCGCGCGACAAAAAAAAGGCTGCTATGGCCAGCAACAGGGGCAAGCCTGCTATAAGGATAATCCAAATTACGCGTCGTGGCATTTTTTACGCTCCTGGCCTTGGGGACTATGATAACCCTCTCCAGATTTAAACCTAAACAAGCCGACCCGAGGCAAATGTCCCTTGGCAAACAGTTCAAGCTAGCCAGGGGTGCTGGGCGGAGTAAACAAGGAAAGCTACTTTACATTGGTCTCACGCCCTAACGACAAGATGAAGGGGATGGATAGTGGAGCCGTTGCTTTCTCTAAGCCCCAGGTGCGCTGGGCCGGGGCCCTCTTCATGGCGCCTTTCTTCTTGCAGTTGCTGGGGCTGGGCAACACCTTGCTGGGGGGTGGGCTGTGCGGTGAGCTGTTTGGTAACGAAACCCCCTTGGGGCTCCAGGGAGCAGGTTTCTGGTATGCGGTCTTGTTCATGATGCTGCTGGGGTTTCAGCTCATGTACGGGGGTTTCTTGCTGCTGGCAAAACTGCTCGAGATGCCCGCCAGCATGGAGCCCGGAACCTACAAAGGCGGGCTCTGGCTGGTCGGGCTTGTTACGCTGTTGTTTGTACTGACCCGCACCACCGGTCTTCCCTACCCCAGCCCCCAGGGCTTTGCGCTGGGCGACACCGCACCGGTGGATCCGCTTAGCCTGATACTGCTTGGATGCTCGTGGGCCGGCGGCTTCCTGCTCTGGCGTTTGCTAAAGTAAGACCTGATTCATCCTGCCAAACCCGCTAGGCTATAGAACATGGAACGTCTACTGGAAGTGATGCGCCGACTGCGCGCACCCGATGGATGCCCCTGGGACAAAGAGCAAACCCACCAGAGCCTGCGCCCGTACCTGCTCGAGGAAGCCGCCGAGGCCGTGGATGCCATAGGCCGGGGCAGCCCCCAGGCAATTGCCGAAGAGCTGGGGGATGTGCTCTTGCAGGTGGCATTTCATTCGGTAATTGCTGAGCAGGAAGGCACTTTTTCTTATCCACAGGTGGAGCAATTCATTGTGGACAAGCTCATCCGGCGCCACCCGCACGTGTTTGGCGATGTCAGGGCCGATACCCCCGAGGCCGTTAGGGCCAACTGGAAGGCCATCAAGGCCAGCGAAGGCAAAACCTCTGCGTCGGTTTGCGACCAGGTGCCGCGCAGCCTGGGTGCCCTGGCCCGGGCAACGGAAATTCAGAATAGGCTCGGCACACCCCATCCTGGGAAGGACGACCTTACAGAAGCCATAGAGCGCGGTGAAATAGCCGAGGCGCTGTGGCTGCTGGTCGCCTGGTGTCGCAAGGAGAAGGTAAATCCAGAGGTTTTGCTGCGCGAGCGCTGCGAGCAAAGCTGCTTGCAAAACGGTCAAACACCACCAAAAGCCTGGTAAAAAGAGGCCATAATGCTTTTTTAGGAAGGTCTTTGGTTTGCTGCGCCAGTAGCGCGCAAGAGCATCTACTCTAGACGCCATGAAAGCAGAAGTCCTTAAAGCTGTAGTTGCACGTCCTCCAGAGCAAATGCTTCTACCAGAGGGCTTTGTGGACGCCGCAGTGTTGCTTCCGGTGTGGGAGGGGCAGCTTTTATTTACGGTGCGCAGCGCCTATCTGCCCCACCATGCCGCCCAGATTAGCTTCCCCGGAGGCCGCTTTGCCGAAGGAGAAACCGCCGAAGAAGCCGCCTTGCGCGAGGCCCAGGAAGAGGTAGGTTTGTACCCTGCGCACGTCGAAATTCTGGGGCACCTAAACCCCACCCTCTCCCCTTTTGGCTACCGGGTGTTTCCCTTGCTGGGCCGTATTACCCAAAAACCCCACCTGACCCCCAACCCCGAGGAAGTAGACTCCCTGCTCTGGGTGCCTATTGACGAGCTGCTGGCCGCCCCCGCCTTTGTCGAGGAACGCACCCCACCCCCCAACAACCGGTTCCCCAAAGGCCTGGGCGGGGAGTTTTCCGAACTGGAAGGAAAACTACGGCGCAAAGTTTGGCACTACCCCTGGCGCGGCTACGACATCTGGGGCGTGACCGGTAATATCGTCCACGATTTTCTGGAGCGCATTCGAGAAGTACGCCTTTAGGTATCTCCATCACTGAAATACGAGATGATACCGGATTCAAAAAGATAATCATCCAAACCAAAGACCACCAGAGACTATCTTTTTGAATCCTAGAGCACACCCCTCCCTGTCGGTCGGCGAAGAAAGCGTCTCCCTTCCAAGGGGCTTACGCCCTCCGCTACGCGGATAACTTCCAAGGGGCGGCATCGCCCTCCGCTACGCGGATAACTTCGGCCCTGTTAGTTCGCCGCCATCCGGCGCCGAAATAACCGAATCTGGTATGAAACATCAAAACGCCCGTAGCAAGAGATTGACCCACCCCTGAAAAGGTCGTCATAAAGAAGAACCGTGCCGAGAGTCCTTGCAAAGGATCCGGTCAGCACGGTACTTCTGTACGATGTTTGAAGACGTACAGTGTAGTTTATCGCGTTTGCAACGATGGGAACAAGGCTATGTGTTGGGCTTGCTGCAATCAGCCCATAAAACCCCCAGCGCGATAGCAGCCAGTGGAACGATAGGGTATAGCCCCAGCTATAGCTGTCGCCTGCTACGACAAGAAGCCAAACCCCACCAGTCCAGTCGAGAGCGACGGTTGGAAGCAGCCCCCAAGGGGATGTACCTGGGGGTGGACTTGGTTCCCGTAGCCCATCAAGGATGTTGGATCGAGGGCGTGGATCGGGTGTACTCCAGCAGTGATAAAGCTCCGGTGTGGGGACATAACCTGCTGTCATGTGGGCTGGTTGGATATGGGAAACTTCCCTACCCATTGAGTCTGGAGGGTTTCCCCACCAAGCCCATGAGTTCGGAGGTATACCCGTACCGAACCCCTGGTGAGGCGATGTGGCAGGTAGTCGAGGCCATCCGCAAGAATGGTAATGGTTATAGCCTCGCAGGCGTGGTGTTCGACAACCAGTTTGCGGGTAAGGCTTACCTCGCCAAGCTCTACCAGCACAACATACCTTTCGTAGCTCGGGCCAGACTGAATCAAAAGGTCGAACATGCAGGAAAGCAACGATCTATCCGAGAACTGGGTGAGCACTATCCACCCGGTAAAGCCCGCTATTACAAGCGTTTTGGCTGGTATGTCAAACGCATCAAGATCACCTTGGCCGATGTGGGTCGACTGGATATGCTGCTGATTTGGCTACCCCAGCCAGCAGGTTTCAAGCTGATGGCCCTCTTCTCCACCCTGGATGCAGGCATTCAAGAAGTCCTTGCCGCCTGGAAAGCTCGTTGGGATCTGGAGCGGGTGCATCGCCTGCTCAAACAGAACCTGGGTTTATCCAAATGCCTCTCTCGTTCCTATGCTGCTCAACTCAAACATGCTGACCTTGCCATCGAGGCCCTACACCTTATTCGACAGCAAAAACAACTACATCCAGATCTTTCTTGGCGCACAGCACAGCACAATGCCGCAAAAACCCTCAAATCCCAGCTACTGACCGTACTCCCTGCCCTTTCAGCCTGACTTTATGCCCTTTTTTTGATACTTTTCACTACAGTTCAATCTCTTGCCCGTAGGGAATTGCGCCAGGTAGGCGATTGCCGCATCCGCCGGTTCCGCCAATCTACCCTGGCGCAACTTAGTCGGCCGCGACCGACTCGAGCTCAAAAATTGGTCTGGCCTGCCTGGAGAGTAGAGTATAGAGTTCCAAAAACTGCTCTTTGGCCCGCTGCCCCAGGAAGCCTGGCGGGGTGAGCTCGGGCGGCAGGCCGGGGTCGAGGAAGAGGTTTTTGCGGGCCTGGTGGATCATGTGGGTCAGGCATATAAAAGCTTCCTCGGCGTTTTTGGGCTTTTGCTGTTTTTGTGCCAGGAATGCGCGGTAGCGGGCCTGGGCGGCTTTAAGGTTGAAGGATTTTTCGATGAGCTCGAGCGGCGGGGTGCTGGAAAAACGCTCGGCCTGAAAAAGTTCCACGTAACTTTGCAAACCATAAAAACCCACCAGATCGCGGGCGCCCTCGAGGGAGCCATTGGGGCTTACCCAGACCCCCGGCGCCGGTGTTCCAAAACCGAGCAGGATTAGCTCGTTGCGGAAACGGTCGCGCACCGTGCGCTTGGCTTCCGGCACGGCATAGACCAGAATGCGCCATTTGCCGTCCCAGGGTGCGCCATAGCCGTAAAGTCGCTCCCGCACCTGTTCAACCTGCCAGGCCACGCGGGGAGAAAGCCGATAGTAAGCCCGCCGACCGTCTTTCTCGGGGATAATCCAACCGCGCTTGACGCTACGCGACACCGCGGCGCGCACTGCAGGTTCGCTAAAATCCAGCAGCTCCATCCAGCGAATCAAGTCCCCCACCCAGGCACGGTTCTCGGGGTACAGGTATTCCATGTAGAGGGTAAAAAGATATGAACGCGCCCGCATTGCCGCCCATTATAGTACGGATTTTTGTACTCCAGACAAAAAAGCGTTCGGATTTCTCAAGGCATATCGGGCATCGACTTCAATCGGACGTTCGGCACTGTCTGGAGGCAATGACCGCTACGGGCTTAACTGGCACTTAGCCTTTCTGCTTGAGGCAGGTTGTTCCAGGTCTTTGCTAAAAGTGAAAAAGTGTCTGGGAATTTATGTCGAATTGCCTGCAGCCAGGGCTCTGGCCTTTGAATCCAGCCGGAACCACTGCCCACCCCGGTAACGCCACAAGAACATGGCTACCCGCACGGTCTCCTCGCCCAGGAGCCGCCCCAGGAAAATACCCCACAAGCCCAAACCCATTGGGAAAGCCAGCAACCAGGCCAGCGGCAAGCCTACCAAAAACACCGTAACGAAATCGGAGAGCAGCAAAAACCGGGTGTCGCCACCGCTGGCCAAAGTGCCAAAAAAGATGAAGTTAGAGACCTTGACCGGTTGAAACAGGGCATTGAGCAGTACCGCCCAAAAGGCCCACTGTTGCACCTGGGGGGTGGTGTTGGGGTAGAGCAGGGGCAGCAGAAAAGCAAACAAAGCGAAAACCAACCCAAAGATGGCCGCCGAAATTAGGCCAATGCGCCAGATCAGGCGTGAAACCCCCCAGACCCCGGGGGAATCGGCCCGCCCAATGGCCTGGGCTACCAGCACGGTAGCAGCATAGTGCAGGCCCGCCGAGGCTGTGATAAAGACCATCTCGAGGTTGCTGACAATCTGGAACACCGCCAGTTCTTGCGTTCCTAAACGTTCAAACAACAAGGCGAACAAAAACACCCCGCCGCTAAAGACCACCTCGGTAATGAACAGTGGCAGCACCAGGGGCACGGCTTCGCCCAGAAGGCGCCGCGCTTGCCCCAGGTCGGGCCAAGTCCAGCGCAGCCCCCAGGGGCTCCCGAAGAGTAGCCCAAGCAGCACCAGCGCCCGCACCCCCTGCGCCACCAGCGCCGCCACGGCCGCCCCCACCGCCCCCATCTCGAGGGGAAACACGAACAACCACGACAACAGGGGTATCAGGGTAATGGCCGGGATGGTGACCAGCATCGGAATCCGCGCTCTACCGATACTACGAAACGCCGCGCTGCTCACCACGCTCAGGGTAATCAGGGGTAAAGAAAGCGCCACCAGGGAAAGATAGGGCCCGCCGATAGAAGTGATTTCCGGATCTGCGCCGACCAGTTTCAAGAAAGAGGAAGCCCCCAGCCCCAGGGGCAAGGCCAGCAGGAGCGCCAGCACCAGCGAGAAACCGATGAAGAAGCTCACGATACGTTTTACCGCCGCCTCATCACCCCGCCCCCGGGCCCGGCTGGCCAGAATGGCGCAACCCGCCCCCAGGGTGTTCAGGCACAGAATGCCGATAAACAGCACGTTGTTGGCCAGGCCCACCGCTGCAATGGTGGCGGTACCCAGGGTACCTACGATCACCTGGTTGACAAAGCCCAGGGCCAGTTGAACGGTGGACTCGAGGCTGACCGGCAAGGCAATTTTGAATATCTCACGCCGTATATCGGCAGTCACAAAGCAGAGCATACTATGCGATACTTTCGGGATTGTGACCCGGTGGCAATGGCCCTGATAGCAGCATTACGGTTGCATGACGCAGGTCAATACGGGGAGAAGGCCAGCTCGAGCCAGCCGTCTCCCCTCCACCGCATTCCACCAGGAGTTATACCGGATTCAAAAAAGACAGTTCAAAAAAACCAAAAACCCATAGGTTGTCTTTTTGAATCCTAGAGCACTCCCTTCGGTCGGGTTAGTTCGTCACCCTTCGGCGCCGAACTAACCGAATCTGGTATTAGAATCAAGGGCATCTATGAACACCCTGACCTGGAATACCGAGCAACTCATCGAACAAGATATTGCCCACCACCTGCACCCCGTAACCAACCTGCACCGCCACAAACAGGGTGGCCCGGTGGTGTTGGTTGAGGGGAAGGGCTCCAAAGTGCGCGACACTGAAGGCAAATGGTACATCGACGGGTTCGCTGGGCTTTGGAACGTAAACGTAGGCTATGGGCGCACCGAACTGGCCGAAGTAGCCCGCGAGCAGATGGCCCGGCTGGCCTTCCAGCCCACCTTCTTTGGGCTGGCTACTCCTCCGGTAATTGAGCTGGCCACCAGGATGCACCAGCTTTTACCGCACCACTCGCACTTCCAGTTCACCTCTGGGGGGGCCGAGTCCAACGAGACCGCCATAAAAATTGCCCGCTACTACTGGGCTTTGTCGGGCAAGCCTGAAAAAACCAAGATTATCTCGCGCCGCATGGCCTATCATGGCATCGCCATGGGTGCGCTGGCCGCCACCGGCGTACCGGCCTACCATGCTGATTTTGGGCCCTTGCCGCCCGGTTTTTTGTACCTGAGCGCGCCGCTGGCCTATCGCAACAACCCGGGGCTTTCGGAGGCAGAGTTTGTAGGCATGCTGGCCAGGGAGCTCGAGGATCTGATTGCCCGTGAAGGGGCGCAAACCATTGCCGCTTTCATCGGGGAGCCGGTGCAGGGGGCCGGCGGGGTGGTGCCGCCTCCCGAAGGTTACTGGCAGGCCGTTGCCTCTATTCTTAAGGAGCACGATATCCTGCTCATTGCCGATGAGGTCATTACTGGCTTTGGGCGCACCGGTGCGATGTTCGCCCAGACCACCTATGGCTTCCAGGCCGATATCACCAGCTTTGCCAAAGGCATCACCTCGGGGTACATCCCGCTGGGTGGGGTGGGCATTACCCCCGAGATATTCGAGCGCATCTCGGCCCCCGACCGGATGTTCATGCACGGCTTCACCTACTCGGGACACCCGGTGGCCTGTGCGGTGGCGCTGGTCAACATTGACATCATCGAACGCGAGCGGCTCTGGCAGAATGCCGCCGAACGCGGTGAGCAGCTTCTCAGACGGCTACAAGAACTGGAATCCCATCCCCACGTGGGCAATGTGCGCGGTAAGGGCCTGATGGCGCTGGTAGAGGTGGTAGAGGACAAAACCAGCAAAAAGACCTTCGATGCATCCAAAGGCATGGGTGCAAAGCTGATGAAGGTAAGTCGTGAAAAAGGGGTGATTGTACGCTGCAACGACACCGGCTTTGCCATAGCGCCTCCTTTGGTGATTACAGAGGCTGAGGTAGATCAGATGGTGAACGCCCTGGCCGAAACGTTGGACGAAGTACTAGGCTCATAGCTTGCTTACCAAAGCGCCACAACTGAAAGCGGTTTGCACAGACACCAGCCCAATCCGGCCATTGCTTTACCGGACAGCTCGCACTGATCGATCATCCCGTCAAGGTGGGGTGCACAAGCCTACCTTCTCCCAGACATGCGGTCTGCGAGGTGTGGTCAACTGAAATCAAGCGATAGAGTGCACGCTGGATTTTTGCAAGACTTTTTGCATTTTTTACACCTGGTTTTGTTAAACTAGCTAGTAGGTTCCCCATCTTTTCCGGTATTGCTAAAACAGTGCGTCGAGGAGGGTTCATGGGATGGATTGAGTGGTGCAGTTTTCTTTTGGGAGGCCTGATTTTCTGGCTCCTGGGCTGGCTTTTGAGCTGGCTTTTCCGAGGCAATACCCTGCGGCTGCAAAACCAGCTTACCGAGGCTCAGGCCGAACTGGGTCGGCTTCAGGCCGATCTAACCGGCTATAAGGCCACCCAGTCCAAACTGGCGCAGGCTGAACAGGAACTCTCGGGGCTGCGGGGGCAGCTCAAGGATTTTGAGGCGCTGAAGGCTAGCTTCGCCACAGTGAGCAAAGAGCTGGATGCCGCCACCCTCAAAATTCAGGGGTTGGAAGGACAACTCAAGGATTTTGAGAACCTCAAGACCCAGCTTGCCAACCTGCAAGCCCGCCTGGGCGCCCTTCAGGGCGAGCGGGACAGGCTTCAGGCCGAGTACAGTGGGCTACAGGCCCGATTTGAGCAGCTCGAGGGCGAGCGCAATCGACTTTCTGCCCAAATTCTGGGCTACCAGGGCGAGATGGCGGTGCTGAGCCGTCAGGTAGAAGCCCTGCGCCAGGATCGCGACGCGCAGAAGTCTGAAACCGCTAACCTGAGCGGCAAGCTAGCCGGCATGGACGGACTGATGGCCGTTTGGGAGGGCTTACGCCAGCGCTTCGGTAGCAAGCAGCCTGAAGAACTCGAGGCCCACTTCGCTGCCCTTCAGAAAGAGGCCGAGGGCGCCAGGGCAGAACTAAACCGGTTGCGTGGCGAATATCAGGTGGCTCTGAATGAGCTTCAGGCGTTGCGGGATCGCATCCAGAGCCTCGAGGCCGACCAGGGCAAAGTGGCCGCCATGGAAGCTGAAATCGAGCGCTACAAGAACGAGTTTAGCGCTTTGCAGGCCCGCTACGCCACCCTCGAGGCCGACCAGCAAAAAATCCAGGCCCGCTACGAGGCCCGTATCCAGACTCTCGAGGGTGAAAAAGGCCAGCTATCCAGCGAACTCCAGAGCCTGCAAAAGCGCCTGAACGCCCTGGAGCAAGAGCGCGACCACGCGCGGCAAGAATCGGCCCGGCTCAGCACCCAGCTATCGGGCTTGCAGGGCAGCCTGAGCGCTCTGGAGGCCATTCGGGCCCGGTTGGGCAACCTGCAGCCTGCTGAGCTCGAGACCCGTATCGTGGCCATCCATAACGAACGCAACCAGTACGCGGTCGAGTTGGAGGCCCTGCGCAAGCGCATCGAAGCCGTAGCGGGCGAACGCGACCACCTGCGGGCCGAAGTGGAGGGGCTGCAAAAGCGCCTGGACAACCTGAGCACTGATAGTAACAACGTGATCGCCGAGCGCAACAAGCTCCTGGCCGAGGTCGAAAAGCTTAGGGCCGACCTGAACCAGGCCCAGGGCGCCTATCAGGATCTGGAAGCAGTGCGCCGTGAACTCTCAGACCTGCGCGCCCGGCTGGCCAGGGCCGAGGAAGAACGCAACTGGTTTTCCGGAGAGGTCGAGGGCTTGCGCAAGGAGCTGGTGGCTGTCCAAAGCAGTAAGGCCGAACTGGAGCAGTACAAGGCCAACTACCTGGCCTTGCAGGCCCGTATCTCCGACTACGAAGCAAGTCTCAAAAAAGCCCAGGAAGACCAAAACCAGATGCGGGCCAACTACACCGCCCTGCAAGCCCGCATCGCCGATTATGAGGCCAGGCTGGTCAAAGCCCAGGAACGCACCGCCGACTACGATGCCCTGGCTACCAACCTCGCGGCCATGCAGACCAGGGTATCGGAGGCCGAAGCTACTGGGGCCGCCGCCGCTCCAACACCCGCCCGTTCTGCCAAACCGCGCAAAGCCAAACCCAGACAAACCAAGGAAGTGATCGGCTACCGCGTCACCCAGAGCCGCACCTTCCGGGCCGAAGTGGTGCCCGAAGGCCACGACCCCCTGGGGGTGATCGAGGGCATCGGCAACACCTACCAGCAAAAGCTATGGGAAGCAGGCATCAAAACCTTCGAAGACCTGGCTAGCACACCCGAGGCACGGCTGCGTGAAGTCACTGGCAAAGATCTTGAGTTTGACGAATGGATTGTGGAGGCCCGCCGCTTTGTGCGCGGGGTCTACAAACTCAGCCGCGCCACCGCCGGAGGTACCCGCCGCAAGGCCGACGACCTGACCCGCATCGAGGGCATTGGCCCCAAAATCCGCGATGCGCTGGTAGCCGCCGGCATCACTACCTTCGAAGCCCTGGAAGCGGCCACCGAGGGCCAGCTACACGCCGCCATCGAGGCCGCCGGCATAAGCTTCGCCCCCAGCATTCCCACCTGGAGCCGCCAGGCGGCCTACCTGGTACGGGGCGACGAAGCAGGGTTCCAGGAATACATCGCCCGCCTCACGGCTGGAAGGGAGGAATAGCCCATGGCCAGAGCCTGGACGACCTACGATTGGATCAAACTGCTGGGCGCCATTCTTCTGCTCATCCTCTTATTCTTCTGTATGGGCCGCCCGGGTAGTGCAGCCATTGCACCCACCCTCACCACGCCCGCTCCCGGCACGCTGCAGGGGCCCACGGTAGATTTGAGCGGCACCGGCACCCCAGGGGGTTTTATCCAGCTGCTGCTGAACGGCAACAAGGTGGGGTCACCGCTACGAATCGGAAGCGACGGACGCTGGGCTTTGCCGGGTTTCAACTTTGGTGCACCCGGCAACTACACCCTCACCCTACAGCCAGTGGACACCCAAGGAAACAACCTTGGGCCCGGCACAGATTTGAGTTTCACCGTACCTGCACCTGCGGGTAATCTGCAAATCAGCGACCCTGTCAGCGGCGCTCAGGTGCCCGCTGGCACTTTCCAGTTGCGGGGGGTGGGCACACCGGGGGAAGAGCTCGAGGTCTTCGAAGACAACACCAGCCTGGGCCGGGTCACGGTGAACCCCGACGGCACCTGGACGCTGGCCGTGCCGCCCCCGATGGCGGGGGAACATACCTACGAGGTGCGCGGTGCCAGGGCCACTACCAGCATTCGGGTCACGGTGGCGGCGGCTGCCGGAACCGCCGCCGATTGCACCAAAGACTTCACCCTATCCTTTAGCGATGGTCAGACCGTAGCCCGCCCTTTCCGTTTCGGCGGTGAAGGGGCAGGACAAGGCTACACCGTCACGGTCAAACGCGGTGAACGGATTGTGGGCAGCCGGGATGTGCCCCTCGATGCGACCTGCGGTTGGAGCTATCGTTCCGACCCTGGCCCCGGCCCCATCACCTACGAAGTCCGCCCCATCGGGGCCTCGCCCAGCGATCCACCGTTGCAAACCATCAACCTGACCGTCCGGTAGCGCCCTGGCTATCCAGGCCTCCCCGTATCTGGGGGGGTTTCTGTTTTCCAAAACAGCGTCCATCAAACCGCTTTAATAGGAGTGTTGGTCGAAGGCAGTAGCAGGCGGAGCATCTCCCCCACCAGGTACAAAGAGCCCGTTACCAGGACCGGTTTTCCGTCCGCTCGAGCCGCCTCAACTGCATGCTCCAGGGCTTCCAGCGGGTTTTCAAAGTAGGGAGCCGGGTATTCCTGAATAAGCGCCTCCGCCCGCAGGGCACCCCTGGCGGCGTAGGTATAGCGCACACTTCTGGCCCTGGGCAGCAGGGTTTGCAGGATGGTGTGGTAGTCCTTGCGGGGGAAAGCGCCAAACACCAGGTGAAAGCCCTCGAGTTCGCCAACCAGGGCCCGGGCCGCCGGGGGGTTGTGTGCCCCATCGAGCACCACCGGCGTGCCCCGGTAGCTAATCTCCTGCATCCGGCCTGGATGCACGGCTGTGGATAAACCTGTGGATATCACTGTTTCGGCGCAACCCAGCAAGCGCAGCACCGCCGCTGCAAGGCGGGCATTTTGCCATTGAAACCGGCCCCGTAAAGAAGGTTGCACCAGCAGATCGAAAATAGGGCCGCCCTCCGAGAGCACATACAACGGGGCCGCTCGCTCGGCGGCTATGCTACGGATCACCTCCAGCCCAAGCCCCTCGGCCCCGGTCACCACCGGAACCCCGGCCCGAATGGCCCCCGCTTTGTCCCTGGCCACCCCCTCCAGCGAGCCCCCCAGGGTCTCGAGGTGATCCTCGCCGATATTGGTAATTACCGTAACCCGCACATCGGACAGCGCATGGGTGGCATCCAGCACCCCCCCCACCCCGGCCTCCACGGCTGCCATGCGAACACCGATCGATGCAAAATGCCGAAACGCCAGCGCTGTGGTAAGGTCGAAGAAAGCCACCGGTTCCTGGAAATGCTGGCCCCGGGCCCACTCCACAAATCGCACCACCTCGGCCTCGGGAATCGGGCCCTGATGGGTGCGGATACGCTCACGGAAGTCTATCAGGTGTGGGCTGGTAGTGGCGCCATAGGGCTCGTCAGCCGCCTTGAAGGCCGCCTCGAGGTAGGCCACCACACTGCCTTTGCCGTTGGTTCCAATCACATGAACAGCGGGAAACAAGGCTTCTGGATGGCCCAGACGTTGCAACAGTTCTCGAATCCGCGATAAACCCCTGGGGGCCCCGGCGCGACTCTGGGCAAACAACCACTCCACCGCCTCGGGATAGGTCACAGACCTCAGTCTATCGGGTTTGCCCTCGGCTGCCGATAATGAGGTTATGCCGCTGCTGCAAGTCCGCATGGAACTACAGCTTGAACAGACCCTGTTACAGGGCTGGTTGCAGCACCAGCTCGCCAGCGTAGACCTGCCCCTCAAACTGCTGCGCTTTCCCCTGGGCCGCTTGCAGGGTGGGAAACTCCGGTCGTTTGAACTGAGCGAAAACCGCTGCGAGCTAGAGGTCAAGTTCGCCAGCGGCCCGGCCATGCAACTTGGGGTGCTGGCCCTGGGCTATATACCCGAAAGTCAGATTTGGCGGCTGCGGGTTGAGCACCTGCACTTTTCGGGGTTTCGGGGTGCCCCGGTGCTCAACCAGGTGCCGGGCAAGGTGCTGGAAATTGCTGCAGCTCAGGCCAAACAGCGCCTGCCGGGGCTTTTGGAGTTGTGCGGAAACATGGAGCTAGAGCTATACCTAAAGCCGCTTTTGCAAAAGGGCTTGCAAGAAGCATCCCTTCGGCAGCGCCTGGGGGTGCTGGGGCTCGAGGCCAGCCCAACCGTGCGGGTGGAGAAGCTCGAGCTCGGCCCTGGCTGGTTGGGGTTGTCCCTCAGCGCAAGCGGCTAATCACGCAGCCTGTGCTGTTGCACTCGCGGATGCGGGCCTTGAGAAAACTGGTGCGTTCCTGGGTCATGCGGGTCGCGCAGTCCAGGTTAACGGTGCGCGAGGTGGCATCTACCCGGGTGCACTGCTGGTTGCGGCTCTTGATCCAGGCCAGTTGCGAGGTACGCAGCACCGAGCGCCCTTCAGCGTTCAACTTGCCCACCAGCTCGCGGTACACATCGTTGATTTCTTTGTCGGCCTGCACAAAAAGCTGGGTAGCGCAGTAGACGTAGTCGAAGTCGGCACTGGGGTTATCGCAGCCCGCGGCCCAACCCCAGCTTGCCCCTACCAGTAGGCCCAGCACCGTAAGTTTTTTCATATTCCCTCCTGCCCCAATCTAAACCAGACAGCACCGAATCTCTGGTTCATGTCAGCATCCGCAATTGGATGAGATCCAAGATAGCCAGGTGACCGCTTTTGAGAGCCATACACCCAAGAGGGCTCCTCCGCAAAACCCTTTTGAGCGTAATAAAAGCTTTCAGATTACCTGACGGCGCAGGTTGGAAATGAGCAAACTCGAGGCCAGCGCCAGCCCGGCAGCAAGTCCAAACAAACCGCTGATCTCCGTGCGCTGGGGCTTCCAGCCCACCACCCGGCTCAGGTTGCGATAAGCCTGACGCAAGGCCTCAGCCGACTCCGCCCCGTAGTACTGTCCGCCGGTAGATTCGGCAATGGAACGCAGGGTTTCTTCGTCGAACTGCATCCAGAAGCCGCCCCACTGTTGGTCGGGGTCGCCCGGGTTGCTGCGCCGGCCCAGCCCGATGGTATGCACCACTATGCCCATGTCCTTGGCAAAAGGGGTCACCTCGAGGGGGTCAATCCCCCGGTTGTTGCGGCCATCGGAGAGCAGTATCACCGTGGCGGGGCCCAGGAGTTTGTTGTTTTCGTCCTTGGGAAAAGCCTTGAGGCTTTCCAGCAGACCGTCGCCAATGGCCGTTCCACGACCCATCTGCAGCAGCTCTATCTGATCCAGGATGCGCGGGTGGTCGGTGGTGGGCTCCACTTCCAGGGTCGCATAGCCCGCAAAGCTCACCAGCCCCACCTTGGCCCCATCCGGCAGCGCACGCACAAAGTTCTGAGCCTCCTTTTTAGCCGCCGTAAAGCGATCCGGTTCGATGTCCTGCGCCCGCATCGAGCGGCTAATGTCGAGGGCAATCATGACCGTAGCCAGGTTGTCGGGCGCTGGAATGGTGGCCTGGGGGCGGGCCAGGGCCAGGATGGCCAGCACCAGCGCCAGCGCGTATAGCCCTGCGCTCAGGTGGCGCTTCCAGCGCGGCTCGGCAATGCCAGCAAACTGCGCAAGGTTGGGGTATAGCACATGGGCACTCGCCGTCCCACCCTGCACCCTGCGCAAGTACCACCACGCCAAAAGCGGTACCAGCAGCAGTACCAAAAGCAATAGCGGCGACTGAAACCCCACGGCTCACCCTTCGAACGGCGCTTCGGAAAATTAACTACCCCTCGAGTTTGACCGTTAATTTCACAACAGATGGTAGGCCCATTTACGGTTTTTCTTCACAAAAATACACAAGGTCAGGACAGAAACCGCTGTTCTGCCCTGATGCTTTTTGTGATGGTTGTCAGCAGACCTTAGACCCTCGGCGTTACCCATCCGCTACCAACTGCGGCGTTCTTGGCTCGGATGAAATCGCTTCTCCCAGCAAATAGGCCACCACATCCCGAGCACTGTAGCGAGTGCCAAACCGGGCCACGAAGCGACCGATGCGCTCGAGGTCGTCACCACTGGTCACCAGGGGCAGCTCTGGGTCGCCATTTTTTTGCACCTGGCCCTGCCCAACTGCTGCCAAAAGCGCGTTGCACAAGCACTTGCGCCCCTCGGTGTTGGCGAGGTCGCCCCCTTTGGCCAGGTACTGCTCGATGGGCTCAGAAGCACAGCGGAAGCCGATTTTGCCATCGGCTACCTGATAAGGTTCGCGCAGATAGCCCAGGTCGCAGACCCGCGTTCGGCGCCGATAGACCTCCGGCTGGGAGAGCGTACCTTCTACTTCCGCTACCTTGAAGGGAAAACCGGTAGGCGAGGCTTTGGGGTCGGTAAAGACCCTGACCTCCCCTCTGGCGGCCTGCTCCAGCACCCGTTCTTTGAGGCCCGCCTCGAAACCAGACTCCTGGCTGTAGGCAAAGAGCGTTCCTACCTGGATACCTGCCGCTCCCTGGTTGATCGCGCTTTCCAGGGCTTCGGGCGAACCGGTGCCACCCGCTAGCCAGAAAGGCAGGCCCAGGGCTTTGATTTGCTCGAGGTCGACCACATCCCGTTCGCCATACACCGGCTGCCCGCGCTCATCAAAAACCGGTGCCCCTCGAGGGGGTGCGTTGTGCCCGCCTGCGGTAGGGCCTTCAATCACAAAGCCTTGAATGGTGCCCGTTACCTTGCGGGCCAGCAGCGTAGCCAGCGAGTTGGAGGCAATGATCGGCAAAAAGTGGGGGCGCTTCAGGGTCTGGGCCTGACCGGCGATTTCCTGCGGATTGAAGTAAAGGCGGGGGGCGTCTGCCGCGGTCCAGCCGGTGACGTCTATTTTGAGCGAAGCCTTCTCGCCCGCTGCAAGTTTGTCGAGTGCTTCTGGAATCTCGCGGGGAATGCCGGCGCCCATCAACACATAGTCCACCCCGGCCAGCATGGCCCCGTAGAGCGTGCCCAGGGTAGGAATTTGCAGCTTGGTGAGCAGATTAATCCCAACCAGACCCCCATGCCCCTCCTTGGCTAGAAATACCTCGACGTACCCGCCCAGCACGTGCATAATTTGCGAAGCGGTGTCACCCAGGCGACTTGGCATAGGGACACGTTTGTAGGGCTGACCCCGGCGACCCTCGGGCAGAAAATATTTCTCCAGAACCGGTTTAACCCAATGCTGGAATGGAAATGCGCTCAGGGCACGGCGCACCCGCCCGGCGGGGTCGCCGTCCTGCAATCGCCGCACCAGGACCGTATCCATAGCAGTACCCGACACCACGCCCAGTTGCCCCAGCAACGAAACCGTTCTAGCCAGACGCCAGTTGGAAACAGAAACGCCCATCCCACCTTGAATGATGCGCGGTAGGGCTACAGTAGCTACATTTTGCACGTGAACAAACCTCCCGAAAAAGAACAAGTCGGCGAAAAGATACTTGATTGTACGGGGAGAAACGGTTAGAACTCCAGGCAAAAGCGGCAATACCCTTGGGTCTGTACCCGGTACAAAAGAGCGGCAGCGGATGCGCTTGCTCGAGACACCCCGCCTGATGGTCTAATGGAGATAGCATGAGCCTCGAGGCCCTCCACGCCCAAATAGCAGTTTGCCGGGCCTGCCCCCGGCTGGTAGCGTGGCGCGAGCAGGTGGGGCAGGAAAAACGCGCTGCCTTTCGTAACGTAGAATACTGGGCCCGGCCTGTACCGGGTTTTGGCGACCTCGGGGCCCGCATCCTGGTTTTTGGACTGGCCCCCGGGGCCCACGGCTCCAACCGCACCGGACGGCCATTTACCGGTGATGCTTCTGGCGACTTCCTGTACCCGGCCCTCTACCGCGCCGGGCTCTCCAACCTGCCCACTTCAACCCACAAGGGCGATGGCCTGGTGCTGCATGGCGTTTACATCACCGCGGCGGTGCGCTGCGCACCGCCCGGCAACAAACCCAGTCCCCTCGAGATACGTACCTGTGCAAAGTGGACTGAACAGGAACTGGCTTTTCTGCGCAACCTCAAGGTCTACCTGGCTCTGGGCCAAATTGCCCACGACGCCCTTTTGGGATATCACCGTCTGCGCAAATCAGCTTATCCCTTTGCCCACGGTAGCGAGTACCGCATTGGCGAGCGGGTCTTGTTGAGTTCGTATCACGTCAGCCGGCAGAATACCCAGACCGGCAAACTGACCGCCGCCATGTTTGACGGGATTCTCGAGCGGGCGAAAAGGCTGGCCAGCAGCTCATAGCTGAAAGCCAGAATTGTGCCATTAGCTGTCGGCTTTCCTGCTGTACAAAAAGTCGTAGAGCAGGGCCGCCAGACCAGCCCCCACCAGCGGGCCAGCCCAGTAAACCCAGTGGGCATTCCATTCACCGCCGATGATGGCCGGGCCCAGCACCCGGGCAGGGTTCATGGCCGCCCCCGAGATAGGCCCTCCGGCCAGAATGTCCATGGTGACGGCCAGGCCAATGGCCAAACCGGCGTAGCTAAAGTTATTGAAAACCGCTGAGCCAAAAATTACCGAGACCAAAAAGAAGGTCAGGAAAATCTCCATCATGAGGGCCTGGATGGCGGTGTGGTTGGCGCCGGGGGCCGGGGTTCCATCGGCTACCGCGGTGCCACCGTAAAGCGCACCAATGAAGAAAGCCGCCACCACCCCCCCCAGCAGTTGGGCCACCCAGTAGCCCACCGCGCCCACCGGGGAAATGCGACCGGTGATGAGCATGCCAAAGGTGACGGCAGGGTTAAAATGGCCCCCCGAGAGGGCCCCCAAAGCCACCACCGAAAGGCCGATGGCCAGGCCGTGGGCCAGGGCCACCACCATCAGGTCGCCGCCCTGGGTGGCAGCAATGGCCCCAATCCCTACAAAGCACAAGGCAAAAACTCCCAGAAACTCTGCAATTAGAGCGCGTATGTTCATGTTTTCCTCCCGCCCCTACGTTACCCCAGCCCCTGGGGTTGCCACAATTGGCCGGATTTGACAAAGCTATCAAGGTTTAGTACGTAGGATAAATTCGTGTGGCTGCGCCTGAAGCGATTGTACAAAGCTTTTGTACC
Source organism: Meiothermus sp. (assembly GCF_026004115.1). Classification (NCBI taxonomy): domain Bacteria; kingdom Thermotogati; phylum Deinococcota; class Deinococci; order Thermales; family Thermaceae; genus Meiothermus; species Meiothermus sp. The sequence continues at coordinate 1,798,779 of NZ_BPIM01000001.1, read as the reverse complement.
GGCTCAAGCCCAACCGGACGACGCCTGGGCCCTGGCCGAACTCAGCATCGAAGAGGCCCACCTGTACAAAGCCATGGATGTGCGCGATCGGGAACACGCCGTGCGGGTAGCCAAGCGGCTGCTCGAGCGCTACCCCGACGCCCCCAGCTTTGCCGTGCGGGCTGCCCTGCTGCACGACAGCGGCAAGGCCCTGCGGCCCTACCGGCCTTTGGAACGCATCCTGACTGGGCTTATTAGCCTGGATGTTCCCATCGAGCCTCTGGACAAAGGGCTGCGCGGGGCCTGGCAGATTCGCCGCCACCACCCCGATTATGCGGCCATACGCATCCTCGACCCCCAGGTCGCCCAGATTGTGCGGGAGCACCACCGGCCCGAAAGCCTCTGGGCCCAGCGGCTGCACGAAGTAGACGAAGAGTACTAGAGCAGTTCTAGCAAAAGCCAAAACCTTTAGAAGCGCTCGGTCACGCTCTTCATCTGCAGGAAGTTGAGCAGGTAATCGGGCCCCCCGGCCTTGGTGTCGGTGCCCGAGAGGTTGAAGCCACCAAAAGGCTGCACCCCGACCAGGGCTCCGGTAATCTTGCGGTTGAAGTACAGGTTGCCCACGTGGAACTCGCGGCGGGCCCGCTCGAGGCGCTCACGCTTGCGCGAGAACACCCCGCCCGTCAGGCCAAAGCGGGTGCCGTTGGCCACCTCGAGCGCGGCGTCGAAGTCGGGTACCCGGATTACCGAAAGCACCGGGCCAAAGATTTCTTCCTGGGCAATACGGGCATCGGGGGAGACTTTTTCGAACACGGTGGGCGAGATGAAGAACCCGCTGCCCTCGAGCCGGCGTCCTCCTAGGGCCAGCCGGCCCTCTTGCTGCCCGATCTCGATGTAGGAAAGTACCGTTTTTTCCTGCTGGGCGCTGGCCACCGGCCCCATATCGGGGTTCTCCTCGGCGGGACCTACAATCAGGCCCTCGGTGCGGTGCAGAATCTGCTCCATCAGGAGGTCATGCACCCCGTCCACCACAATCAGCCTCGAGGCCGCCGAGCACTTCTGCCCCTGGAAGCCAAAGGCGCTCTGCACGGTGGCCTGGGCTGCTGCGGCCAGGTCGGCAGTTTCGTCCACGATCAGGCCGTCCTTGCCACCCAGCTCCAAAAAGACCCGCTTGAGCCAGACCTGCCCCGGCGAGAGCCGGGCCGCGCTTTCGTTGATACGGAGGCCGACCTCGAGGGAGCCGGTAAAGTTGATAAACCGGGTGCGGGGGTGCTGCACCAGATAGGCCCCCACTTCGCTGCCCGACCCTGGCAAAAAGTTAGCAACACCTGCGGGCAGACCGGCCTCTTCCAGAATCTCGAAGAGCTTGGCCGCAATCACCACCGTGTCTTCGGCGGGCTTGGAAACCACACAGTTGCCCACCGCAATGGGGGCCACGGTCATGCCGGTCAGGATGGCCAGCGGAAAGTTCCAGGGGGCAATCACCACCCCCACCCCCAGCGGGATGTAGAAGGCCTCGTTGTCCTCGCCCGGATAGGGCAGCACCGGGGCGCCGTCCTTGTACTTGAGGGCCGAGATGGCGTAGTAGCGAATAAAGTCGATGGCCTCGGCCACATCGGCGGCGGCCTCCACCCAGTTTTTGCCAATCTCGTAGACCAGCCAGGCCTCGAGCTCCCGCTGGCGGCGCTTCATAATCTGGGCCGCCTTCAGCAGCACCCGGCTGCGGTGCTCCTGGGGCCAGTCGCGCCAGCTCTTGAAGGCCCTCCAGGCCGCGTCCAGGGCGGCATCGGCCTCGGCAATGCCGGCCCTGGCGCTCACCCCCACCACCTCGGAGGGGTTAGATGGGTTGGTAGAGGTAATGGTTTCCTGGGTGTGCACCTTCTCGCCACCGATGATGAGGGGGTAGTGGCGGCCAAACTGGGCCCGTACCTCGGTCAGGGCCTTGCGCATGGCCTCGAAGGCTTCGGGGCTCTGGAAGGTTTCGATGGGTTCGGGGCGGTAGGGTTCGGGGGTCATACAAGCTCCTTTCGTTGATGCCTTTTGCTCAGGACTTTTTGCTTTATACGTGCACCACATGTCCGGCCTGCTCGAGGGCTGCCACAGCCCGCTTTAGCTGGTGGTGCTTGAGCAGCACGTAGTCGGTGTTGAAGGTCGAGACCGCAAAGATGCCCACCCCGGCTTCGGCCAGCGGGTAGAGCACCGAGGCCAGGATGCCGGTAAGGGCAAAATCGAAGGGGCCGGCTAGGCGAAGGCAACGCCAGTCGCGCTCGGCTTTGACCTCAGGAGGCACGCGGCTCTGATGGCAGACCACGGTTAGCTCCTCGTCGCTGCGGCTGATGCTCACAAAACCTTGGCCTGTGGCCCAGGCCGGAACGGAGGCAGCGGCCATAAGCTGGCAGACCGCGTACCGGCCTTCCAGAAGGTGCAAATCCAGTTTCGTTGCCATGTCTATCCCTGAATCAGGCTCCGGGCCACAAACAAGAGGTTTTCTGGCCTTTCGGCAATGCGGCGCGAGAAGTAGGGGTACCAGTCGGTGCCATAAGGCACGTAGGCACGCACGGTGTAGCCCTCCGCAGCAAGTTTTTTCTGCTCATCGCGGCGCACCCCGTAAAGCAGTTGGAACTCGAAGCACTCGCGCCCGATGCCTTTTTCGGCTGTCCAGCGTTTCATCTCCTGAATGATCTGGGGGTCATGGCTGGCAATAGCGGTGTAAAGGCCATTTTCCAAGGCCTTCTTGCACAACACCATAAACTGTGCATCCACCATACGCTTGTCCTGAAAGGCCACCTCGGGGGGTTCTTTGTAAGCACCCTTCACGATGCGCACCGGCGTTCGCAGGGGTATGAGGTCTTGCAGGTCTTGCTCGCTGCGCTTGAGGTAGCTTTGCAGCACCACCCCGGTATTGTTGAAACCGGCCTCGCGCAGCCGCTTGTAGACCCGCAGGGTAGCCTCTACCCGGGGGCTATCCTCCATGTCAATCCGCACAAAGCAGTCCACCTTGCGCGCCTCGGCCAGAATCTCCTGCATCAGGGCAAACGCCAGGTCTTCGGAGAGGTCGAGCCCCAGCTGGGTGAGCTTGAGGGCCACATACCGCGGGTAGGGCAGGGCGCCAAAGGCCTGTACCAGCCGCACAATCTCGCCCTGGAATTTTCGCGCTTCGGCTTCCGAGGTGACCATCTCGCCCAGCAAATCCAGGATGGCATGAATCCGGTCGCGCTCCAAAGCCTCCACCACCCGCAGGGCCTCCTCGAGGGTATCGCCGGCGATAAACCGGCGGGCAAAATTGCGCCCCCGGGTCAGCACCAGGTTTTTGATGCCTTTGTTCTGGGCAATCGCCAGCACAAACGAACGATAGCTTTGATTGAAGTCCATAGACACTCCTCTACTGCCAGACCTGCTCCTGGAGGCTTTGCATCACCAGGTCGCGGAAGTTGTACACGTGTGCCCGCGCTGCCTCGGCGGCTTGTTGGGGGTTGTGGGCCTTGAGCGCCGACAGAATGGCCTGGTGCTGCTGGCGGGTTTTGGGGTGTTGGGAAAGGGTGCGCTGGAAGGAGCGAATGAGCGTCAAGCTCGAGCGCAGGTCGGCATAAATCCGGGCCAAAGTTTTGTTGTGGGCCGCCTCGACCAGCGCAGTGTGAAAGTCGAAGTCTACCTGCATCTGCTGGTTGTAATCGTCTTTAGGCAGCGCATCCAGGGCCTGCAAAAGCCGCTCGAGGCCATCCAGTTCTGCCTGGGTGGCATTGCGGGCAGCTAAAGCCGCCGCCTCGCCCTCGAGCAAGGCCCGCACATCGTAGACCTCGCGCACCTCGCTGGCCGACAGGACACGTACCCGCGCCCCTTTGTTCGGTAGTAGCTCCACCAGGCCCTCTTGCGACAAACGCTGCAGGGCTTCCCGCACGGGGGTACGGCTGATACCGAGTTCCTGGGCCAACCCCGGCTCGGAAATGCGCGTCCCCGGCAGCAAGGAACCGGCCAGAATGGCCCCTCGCAGGTGGGCGTAGGCAGCTTCGCGCACCGAGTGGGGCCGTTGAAAGTGGGCCATAAAGTGTATACAGTATACATCTCTGGGATAGCCGGGTCAAATCAAAAAAAGACGGCCCGAAAGCCGTCTTGGTCCTTCATACCAAATCCACACGAACCCTTGCCTTCTCCTGGAGGGAGAAGGTGGCGACACCCCGACCGCGCTATTTACAAACAGCGATAGGAACACGCTTGACTGCACCTGGGGTGTCGCCGGATGAGGGGGCTTGGGACGACCCTCAAAGCTAACTGTCCAAGTAAAGTTGGTATCACAGGCAGGTTATGGCAGAAGCTGGCGAAGCGCCTCAACCTTATCGGTGTTTTCCCAGGGGAAGCCCTCGCGGCCAAAATGGCCATAGGCCGAGGTGGCGGTGTAGATGGGGCGGCGCAGGTTGAGGTTCTCGATGATGGCCCTGGGACGGGCATCAAAGACTTTTTGGGCAGCTTCGGTCAGCTTTTCATCGGGCACCATACCTGTGCCGAAGGTCTCGACCCGCATGCCCACCGGGCGGGCTTTGCCGATGGCATAGGCCAGCTCGATGAGCGCACGTTTGGCCAGCCCGGCTGACACAATATTCTTGGCGATGTAACGGGCGTAGTAGGCTGCCGAGCGGTCTACCTTGGTGGGGTCTTTACCGCTAAAGGCCCCCCCACCGTGAGGAACCGCACCCCCGTAGGTATCCACGATTATCTTGCGCCCGGTCAGGCCGGTGTCGCCGTGTGGCCCGCCAATCACAAACTTGCCCGAGGGGTTCACCAGGTACTGGGTTTCCTTGCTCAGGTACTGCTCCGGAATGGCCTTTTCGATGACCAGGGTGCGAATGTCGTGCTGGATCTGGTCGGTCTCAACCTCTTCGGAGTGCTGGGTGGAAACCAGGGCCGTACCCACATACAGCGGCTTCTGACCCTCATAAACCACGGTCACCTGGGCCTTACCATCAGGGCGCAGGTAGGGGATTTCGCCGGTTTTACGGGCTTCGGCCAGCCGCCTGGTCAGACGGTGGGCCAGCGAGATGGGCAGCGGCATTAGTTCAGGGGTCTCGTCGGTGGCGTAGCCAAACATCAGGCCCTGATCGCCCGCACCCACCCGGTCGAACTCGTCCCGCGAGCCCAGCACCCGCCACTCCCAGGACTCGTTGACCCCGCCGGCAATGTCGGGCGACTGCTCGTCTATGGCCGTAAGCACCGCACAGGTATCGCCATCGAAGCCGTATTTGGCCCGGGTATAGCCCACCTCGAGCACGGTCTGGCGCACCAGGCGGGGAATGTCCACATAGCTCTTGGTGGTAATCTCGCCTGCTACCATCACCAAGCCTGTGGTCACCAGGGTTTCGCAGGCCACCCTGGCCTCGGCATCCTCGGCCAGAATCGCATCCAGCACCGCATCAGAAATGCGGTCGGCCAGTTTGTCGGGGTGCCCTTCCGTCACCGATTCCGAAGTTACCAGTCGTTGCAACTTTATCCTCCTGTAGCACGCAGTAAAGCCGCGTCAACCGACAAAGTATAGCACCCCAGTATCCATTTCGTTGCACCGAAAACTCGAATTTAGGTGCATCCCAGTATCCGGGGAATACAACCCAGGGCGCTCGCAGCCTTTCTGGATTGCTTTGCCAGCCCACAAGCCCTGGCTATTTTCGGGTTTGCACTTGCTCGCTAATCAGGGCGATAAATTCCTGCGCGATACGGGCATCGAGGGTATCACCCGCTTGTTTGCGCAGCTCACGCAGGGCATCTTGCTGGCTCCAGGCAGCCTTATAGGGGCGCGACTGCAGCAGGGCATCGTACACATCTACTACGGCAAAAAGACGGGCCTCGAGGGGAATCTCATCGCGGGTCAGGCCAAAGGGATAGCCGGAGCCATCGATCCGCTCGTGGTGGTAGCGCACGATGTTGCGGGCCGTCTGGGACAAGAACCCCAGGTTTTCCAGCATGCCAAACCCAATATCGCAGTGGCTTTGCATGATGCGCCACTCGGCATCGGTGAGGGTGCCGGGTTTGAGCAAAATTGAGTCCGGGATGGCCAGCTTACCCAGGTCGTGCAGGTAGGCCCCCATGCGAAGGCCCTCGAGGTCACCAAAGCCCAGGCGCCGCCCCAGGGCTTCGCTCAGGGCCACCACCCGGTCGGTGTGCCCCTTGGTCTCGAGGTCGCGCAACTCCAGACCCAGTCCCAGCGCGCGCAGGGCATCCTCGCGGGTACGGGTGATCTCTTCCAGGTGTCGCACACGTTCCCAGGCCCGTTCCAACCGCCGCGCCACCGCCTCCAGGAGCGAGATATTTTCATCTGAAATCGCCACCTTGTGGTGAAAACTGGCCAGGGTCAGGGCCCCATGCGGCTGGCCCCGAACCTGTAGGGGGGTGGTGACGGCCGTGCGCAGCGCCAGATTCTTGAATCTGGGCCAGGCGCCTTCCCAGGTTTGATAGTCGTCGAGTAGCTGGGTCTGGCCGGTTGCCAGGGCCTTGCCCATGAAGCCTTCTCCTATGCGCACCGGCAGGATGTCAAGATAGCTTAGCAGCTCACCCAGTCCGTAGCGTCCATGCCGTACCTGAAGTTCTAGATGACCGCTTTGTGGATCTTCACTACCGGCCACGAAGCGAAAAACCCCTCCTGCATGTAAACCCGTCAGGCTCAGCAAGGTTTCGATGGCCCGCTGAGCCATGGCCTGCGGGTCATCCAGCATCTCCAGGTCGGTGGACATCTGCACCAGCGCCCGGTAGTTATCGGTTTGCTGGTAGGCCTGCTCGAGGGCTTGCAAACGTGAAAGCATCACCCCCGCCACCCTGGCCAGTGCCTCCAGGGCATAGCGATCCTGAAGCTGTATCGCCCCCCCTGTCCCAGCCGTATCCACCGATAGCACCCCCACGGTTCGCCCCTCCGGGTCGCCCAGCAGCACCCCCAGATAGGCTGCTTTGACCCGACTACCAGAGGTAAAAACCGCGCTGGATTCTATTGAGGCATCAGGCAAATACAAGGTACCGCGGTGTTCCAGCACCCGCCAGGCCAAACCCTTACCCCGTGGATGACGGGTGCCTGCGGCCTGTTCGGCGGCATGACCTGCCGCTGCCACCACCTCGAGCACATCGTCTTTGGGGCGGTAAAGCGTGACCAGGCTGGTCGAGGCTTTGGTCTGCTCCAGGGCTTCTCGCACAATCTGTTGCAGCAGCTCTTCGGTGGTTTGTGCAGCGGTCAAACGCTGGCTGATGTGGGTCAGGGTTTGTAAGCGGGCTAGCTCGCGCTCCTGAGCAGCCTGGGCTTCCAGCCGTGCCAGCACCTGCCCAACGCCCCGGCCAAACGATTCCAGCACGGCGGCATCCTCCGGTTCGAACGGGTATTTTGAATATGCAACCACCACACCGAAACCCTCGCCGTGGGCATCCTGCACAGGCACAAAGGCCGCAAAATCTGCAGGGTCTGTGACTACATTCAGATGTAATCGGGGATCATCCATTCGCACCATCTGGACGGTTCGTTCCTCGAGGGCTAGCCACGAAACCCCTTTACCCCGGGGCACGGTAAGACCCAGCGCCTCATCCCAGTTCAAGGCCGCAAATACCCGGAGCTCATCACCTACCCGCCGTAAGGTCACTGCCCGCTCCTCGCCCAGTATCTCTAAAATCAGATGGGGCAACGACTGCCACAATAGCTCTGTTTCGCGAAAGGTGGAAAGAATCCCCAGTACCCGGGCCAGCCGTTCTTCGCGCTCGAGGCGAGCCTGGGTGTTTTGCCGCTCTTTCAGGGTCTGCAACACCACCCCCAGGCTAGAGCCCAACTCCTGGGCCAGGGGCAAGGCCTCCGAAGAGAACGGAGCCGCTTCGAGACGGTCGAGGCAGAGCCAGGCTTCTACCTTGCCATTGAGCGGTATGGGTACATTCAGTGACCAGTAAATCTGGTGCAGGGTCTGCCGGTCTTGGGCAACAAGCCCGCTCAGCTCGGGCCGAACCTGCACAATGTTGGGCCGGGCCAAGAGCGCATCTTCAAGGCTGGCCCCATACCAGCGCAGCTCATCTTCAAGGCTCAGGGAGTAACGGGGCAAAGGAATGTTGTGGACTCGCATGGCCACAAAACGATAAAAGTTACCTTGCCGCAGCAAGACAGAGCCAGCCTGAGCCCCGGGAATCAAGCGCAAGGCCCCCTCGAGGGCCGCCGTTACAAGCGACTCCAGATCTGGGCTGCTCACCAGTTCTCGCAGGAGGGCCAGCATGCCCTGATATGGAACGCTCATATCAACATAGCCTAGGACTACGTAACCGTAGCGCAAGTTCACGCATCACAACCTGCAATTCCAACTGCCGCTGTTGGTTTGAGCTTAGGGTTTTATTGTGCGCATTAAATACCCTCAGCAAGGCATTTTTAACTCATTTCTAAAAGCATTCCAGGGCTCAACGTTGCGTTTGATCGACCGGCTCCAGTCGGAATTGCCATTCGGCTTCAAAGCTGCGTCTCCAGGGGAATATCAGACCCGTTGGCTGAAGTTGCCCCAGCCTCAAGTGTGGAGTAGGTTCAGATTGTAATTGCTCAAAAACGTAGCGGGCGGCCTCCTCGGTGAGGGGTTCGGGAAAGCGGGCACGCACCCAGGGCCGGCCTATCTCTCCCCAAAGAAACTCGAGGTAGGCCTGGGCCAGGGCACGGCTGCGCCATTCCTGGCATGCGGTCGGAGGATTTCCAGCTTTCTGGCAAAGGGAAACCGCAAACAAGCCCCCCTGGGCTAAAGCAGTCCCCAGATTGTTGGCGGGGGTTCCCCACGCAGCGTACGCCGCCAGATCGCGGTAGAGGTCCAGTGCCACCAGATACCGTACCAGCGAAGCATCGCCCCGGTTGACCCGGGCAATATCGGCCACCGCTACCGGGGCCTCGCGCAAGCCGCGCAATACGGTTAGAACCCCCCGTCGGGGGTCTCCTCCGGTGTAGACCATGAGCACCAGATCGGGCTGGCTGTCCACCAGCACCGCTCCCGCCGAGGCCAGCAAGCGTGCTACGGATTCCTGCAAGGGAATCCCGTCGTAGCGCGTAACCTGCGGGGCCGCCTGAGGATTGTCGTAGAGCACCCGCACCCGCACTCCCGGATTCAGCGCCCGCAACAACAAAACCTGTCCGGCTTCGTCGGCCCCAGGCCGGGTCGGAATGGGCAGCGTAGCGGCCTCGGCCACAGCGGGCGAGCCGGGCAAAGCATCGTCCCAGGGCGCTTCGACGTACACAAAGCCATTAGCCAGGTTGCGCAACAGCGCCAGGTTTCGCTCGCGGTTGGTAGCATCGGGATGTCTTGGAATCACACCAAAGGCCAGCACCTGTGCATTGGTGCGCTCCCGCCAGCGGAACAGCACTTCCAGGCGATCCAGAGCCTCGTGCAAGGCCAGGGCAGAACTGCGGCTCTGCACCAGCCCGCCGTATACCAGCGCGTCCAGGCTGACAATCAGCGTGCGACCCGGCTGTTCTTGCAGCCAATTCAAGAGATCCTGCGGATTTACGCCATCCCGACCCTGGTAAAGCGTTCTAGGCGGGCAATCTACCAACTTCCAGGTGCAGGGCGACCAGTTGGGTGGCCGGTCATCCAGAGGAATATATATTACCCCTTCGGTGTAGGCCCAGGCCAGTGGCAACAAGCACATCAATGCAAATACAACAAAGCGCATCAAAGGCCATCTTAGTCCGAGCAGATGAGGGAAGCCTGCAAACCAATGCACCAGGGCCTGACTTATCGCAGTCCGGCCTCGAGGCTTTGATGAACTGAGCCCGGCACAGCGTTATCCCAACCCGTGGCTATGAAGGCGTCTACGTGGGTCGCGGGTCTAGAGTCACCGGTCAAGGGCGTCCAGGGTCAAATGCCAGCGCAAATCATCCGACGCTGTACATCTCGTCACCAAGGGTTCATAACGCACGATAACCCATACTTTGCAAGACCGATGAACACAAAGCGCTTGTATAAATGAGCTATAATGGGCCAGGGTCGAAAAGAAAACTTCGACTTCAACCCCAACATCAAAACCCGCAGCCCTATTCAGGGGAACCCGCAACCTGAGAAGGCTAAGAGCAGCCTCAAGTGGGTCGTGATACAGAAACTATGTTTTGTTGAAGCTAATACGCTAAGGTGAAGTTTATGGAATTAGAGCGCCAAGCCCAATTGGAAGCAGAGGCTCTGTCGCGCCGCGTATTAATCCACGACATCCTGCGCCGCTTGCGCGGCAAAGACAACGATTTACTGCCTTACAGTGCGGTTTCAGAGTTGCGACCCAAAGGGGAGTCGTACAGGGGGTTACAAACCATCGAGGTAGACAAAATTATCGGCACCGTAGATCGCTACGGCGACTTCGACGCCGAGTTCATGCCCAAAGAACCTTTTACCCTGGAGCGCTGGACCAAGCTGCGCCAGGCCCAGCTCGAGGGCACCGAGTTTCCCCCCATTCATGTTTACAAGGTAGGCGATATATATTTTGTCAAGGATGGCAACCACCGCACCGCCCTGGCTAAAGCCCAGGGCCAGCACTACATAGACGCCTATGTGACCGAGCTGGATGTGCCGGTAGACCTAGACCCCGACGATACCCTTAAGGATGTGATTTTGAAGGGCGAGTACGCTGAGTTTCTGGCGAAAACCCGGCTGCCCGAGTTGCGCCCGGGCCACGAGCCCATCCTGTTCAGCAAGGCCGGACGCTACGACGTACTGCTCGACCACATCCACACCCATCAGTACTTCATGGGCCTCAACCAGAAGCGCTCTATAAGCTGGGAAGAAGCCGTCACCGACTGGTACGACAACCTCTACCTGCCCACCATTCTGGAAATCCGCGAAAACGGGGTGATGAAGAATTTCCCGGGCCGCACCGAGGCCGACCTGTACCTGTGGATTTCCGACCACCGCTACTACTTATCGCAGGCCCTCGGCCATGATGTAGGCCCTGAAGAAGCCACCCTTTCGGCTCGCCGGCAGGCACAAAAAGGCCCCTTGAGCCGGCTGGTAGACCGGCTGGGTTCCTGGCTGTCGCACCTGGCCGCCCAGCGCAAGCCCTCGACAACCCAAAAGACCCTCGAGGGGTGACTACCGCAGCAGCTGTAAGCCTCCAGGGGTCTGGACAAAGGCCCTCAGCTCGGGCTTTGGAGCGGGCTCGAGGCGAATCTGGTTCAGCTCGAGATCTAGCTTTTGCAGCACCCGCGCAACCGCTTCCGCCTCCGGGTGAAAGAGCACCAGTTCCACCAGGCGGCAGCCCACGTTCGGCAGGGTATGGGTAGGGTGGCGCAGGCCCCACTGAATCAGGTAAGGCACCACCCCGCCCCAGTGCAGGCGCCCATCTTCGGGGAGGGTGATGTGCCATTCCAGTTCTCCCCTACGGGCCTCCCGCGCCGGGCCCAGACCAAACCCCTGATAGCGCGCTAAATCCTCGGTGCGGGCCACCCAGGTACGCAGGCGCGGGGCCCCGGTAAAGCGGTCGAGGTCGAACCAACGGTGCTGGGCGGGCGGAGGGGCTTCGGGGTCGATGGCGATGATTTCCAGATAGGCCCCGTTGCCCAGGTTCAGCAAACGGTTGTGCGTGCCCATCAAGGGGTGCTTGCCTCCGGCGGGCGGTAGCTCCAGCCCCAGGGTATCCTGAACGTACTGCAGCCCCTCTCCCAGGGTCCTGGCCGCCAGCACCAGGTGATCCAGCCGGGTCATCCGATCTTGTTGCCCTTTTCGTCGTAGCGGTAGAAGCCCCGCCCGCTCTTACGCCCCAAAAGCCCGGCCTGCACCATCTTGCGCAGCAGGGGCGAGGGGCGGTATTTATCGTCGCCCAGGCCCCGGTGCAGCACCTCCATAATGGAGAGGCAGGTGTCCAGGCCAATGAAGTCGGCCAGGGTGAGGGGGCCCATGGGGTGGTTCATGCCCAGCTTCATGACCTGGTCTATGGCCTCCGGGGTGGCCACCCCTTCCATCACACACTGGATGGCCTCGTTGAGCATGGGCAAAAGCACCCGGTTGGAAACGAAACCGGGGTAGTCGTTGACCTCCACCGGGGTTTTGCCCATCCGTCGGGCCGCGTCCAGCACAGCCTGGGTGGTGGCCTGGTCGGTCAGATAGCCCCGGATGACCTCCACAAGTTCCATCAGCGGCACCGGGTTCATGAAGTGCATCCCGATAAAGCGCTCGGGCCTGCGGGTGGCCGAGGCCAGCCGGGTAATGGGAATGGAGGAGGTGTTGGAGGCCAGAATAGCCTCGGACTTTACGATTGAGTCAAGCTCACGGAAGAGCTCGAGCTTGGTGGGCTCGTCCTCCACAATGGCCTCAACGATCAGGTCGCAGTCCTTGAGGTCGGCCAGCTGGGTGGTAGTTTTTATCCGTTCCAGCGCGGCATCGTGCGCGCTCTGGTCGAGCTTGCCCTTTTCCAAGAGCTTTCCGATGGAGCGCTTGATACTGCTGAGGCCGCGCTCGAGGAAGGAGGTCTCGAGGTCGCGCAACACCACCTGGTAGCCCGCCTGAGCCGCCACCTGGGCAATGCCGGCCCCCATCTGCCCTGCACCGATTACACCAATCTTACGAATTTCCATGGCTTCATCCTATCGCGCTTTGCCGGCCAGGTGGATATATGAACAGGCACTGGGCGAAGAGCACGCTACCGTGTCCGCGTCACTTTGGACAGATTGCGCGGCGCATCGGGGTTGAGGCCCCGGGCCACCGAAAGCTCGGCGGCAAAGGGATAGAACGCCTGGGCCAGCAAAATTGAGTCCAGCACCGGGTGTACCTTGGTGGGCAGCGGCAGGGGGGTGTGGGCCAGATCCAGGGCCTCAGCCTCGGAGGAGGCCACCAGCAGGTGACCCCCTTTACCCCGCAGGTTTTCCAGCAAACCCACCATGCTGGGCAGGGGCTTGTCCCTGGGCACCAGTACCAGCAAGGGAAAATCGGGCTCCACCAGGGCCACCGGGCCATGGAGCAGTTCGGCCCCCGACAGGGCCTCGGCGTGGAAGGCGCTGGTTTCCTTGAGCTTGAGGGCGAGCTCGTTGGCCACAGCAAAGGCATAGCCGCGCCCCACCACCAGGCCATTATCGGCCTCCACCAGGGCCCCCAGACCCGCCTGCCAGTTGGCATGGGCCGCTTTATAAAGGGCCTCGGGCAGCATGGCCAGGGCCTCCTTGAGGGGCTTGTCCTCGGCCCAGGCAGCCACCAGCTGCGCCAACGAGGCCAGGGTGGCCAGGTAGCTCTTGGTGGCGGCCACGGCTTCTTCGGGCCCGGCCCACAGCGGCAGCACCACCTCGGCGGCCTGGGCCAGGGGCGAGTTTTCCTGGTTGACCAGGGCCAGCGTAAGAGCGCCGTCGCGCCGGGCCTGGCGGGTCACCTCGATCAGGTCGGGGCTCTGCCCCGACTGCGAGATGCTCACCACCAGGGCCCGGTGCAGGGCCAGGCGTTGACCGTAGACCGTGTGCACCGAGGGGATGGCCGAAGAACAGACCAGCCCCAGGAGGCTTTCGATGAGGTACTTGCCGTAAAGGGCGGCGTGGTCGGAGCTGCCCCGGGCGACCGTGAGCACAAAAGGCGGGGTATGGCGGCGCAAAAAGGTGCCCAGAAGTTCCATTTCGCTCTTGTTTTCCCGCAGGGCTTGTTCCACCACAGCGGGCGCCTGGTGAGCCTCCTTGAACATTTTGGTATCGACTGCCTTCATGCAACTTCCCTCAGCTTCTGACCCCGAATATAAACTTCCAGCACCCGAAGTTGCTCGTCCAGTACCACCAGGTCGGCGGGCATACCCACTTCCAGGCCGGCCTCCCATCCGATGTACTGTGCGGCAAGCCCTGAGGTCATCCGTACCACCTCGGGCCAGGCAAAACCCCAGCCGCGTAGGTTCTGGACGGCCTTATCCAGGGTGAGGGCGCTTCCGGCCAGGGTGCCATCGGCCAGGTAGACCCCCTGATCCTTTTTGTAGACTTTATGACGACCCAGACGGTATTCTCCCTCGAGCATCCCAGCTGCCGCAACCGCGTCGGTGACGGTATAGGTGCGGGGAATGGACTTCCAGGCTGCGCGAACCGCCGCCGGGTGGACGTGCAGCCCATCGGGGATGATTTCGGCCCATTCGGCGCGCTCGAGGGCCAGCCCCACCACGCCCGGCTCGCGGTGGTGCAGGGGGGTCATGGCGTTGTAAAAGTGCGTAAAACCCTGGGCTCCGGCCTCAAAACCTGCTTTGGCCTGAGCATAGGTCGCTTCTGTATGGCCCTGTTGCACCCGCACCCCCTCAGCTTTGAGGAAGGTTATCAGCTCGAGCGCCCCCGGCAGTTCGGGGGCCAGCGTGACCACCCGGATGGGGGCCAAAGCGAGCAGCCGTCGCATGGTTTCCAGGCTTGGGAGCAGGGTGTAGGGTGGCTGGGCGCCCAGTTTTTGCGGGCTGATGAAGGGGCCTTCGAGGTGCACCCCCAGCACCCGCGCCTCGCCGGGACCGGGGTTCTCCACCACGGCAGCAATGCCCTCAAGGGCGCTCTCGAGGTCGGGCAGTGGTGCCGTGACGGTGGTGGCCAGCAGGGCCGTCGTGCCGTGCCGGGCGTGGAAGCGGGCCATCTGCCGCACCGCGGCCTCCCCTTCCATGCAGTCCACGCCCCCTCCCCCATGCACGTGCAGATCCACAAACCCCGGCAGGATGTAGCGCGAAGGAACACCCTCGGTAGAAGCGAGTGGAACAATGGCTTTGATGTGTGCATCAAACTCTACCTGGCCTAGGTAGGCCAGGTTGGAGGTGACGAGGGTTCCTGCCAATCGTGTCATCTATACCTCCAGTTTCAGGCTGATCACTTGATAGGGCGTATAGGCCAGCGCCAGATGGCCGTTTTGCAGGAGAAGATCCTCCTCGAGGTCTTCCAGCAGATTGACCCGGCTCGCCTTGCGAATGCCCAGGGAACTAAGGTCGAGCTCCAGCACACCGCGCCCGCCATGGGCCTCGTAGAGCCGCAGGATATAACCGAAGCCCGTCTCGGCCCGCTTGAAAGCAGCCACCCGCAGGCCGCCTTGCGACAAGCGCAAAAACTGCCGGATAGGAGGCTGCCCACCCGCATGCACAGGCAGGGCCAGGGGCCGCAAAGGCGCTGCAAAGTCTTCGGCCTCGGCCACCGTGCCCGTTCGCCAATCGCCGGGGTGCGGGTAAAGGGCATAGGTGAAGGCGTGTTCGCCCACATCGGCCAGGGGGTCAGGCCAGAGGGGGCCGCGCAGAAGCGAGAGGCCCAGCACGTTGGCGTGTGCGCTGTAGCCGTGCTTGTACCCTCCCAGCAGGCTGACCCCGTAGCCCGCCTCGCTCAGGTCGGCCCAGCGCAGAGCGGGCACCTCGAAACGGGCCGCATCCCAGGCGGTATTGGCGTGGTTGGGCCGGGCCAGGGCCCCAAAGGCGGTATCGAACCAGGCTTCGTGGGTACGCACGTTCAGGGGGAACAAGGCCCTTAGCAAGGTACGGCGCTCCTGCCAGTGCATTCTGGTTTCGATTTCCAGGCGGCGGGAACCCCCCCAGAGCCAGTAGATTTGCTCGAGGCTCGAGGCCCCCAGTTTGCGCTCCACCCAGATACCGGCCCGCAAAGGGCCCGCTTCGATGAGCTTGACCTCGCTGGCCGCAATCTCGTGGCCCTCTCGCATATATGAGGCATCCACATCCCAGGCCTCCCAGTAGCGCGGCACATCGGTATAGGCCCAGATTTGGTTACCGCGCCCGGCCAGCACTTCCCGCCGGTGGTCTTTGTCGTATAGGCGAGCCAGGGTGCCATCGGGCGCCACTTCCAGGCGCAGGTGCTGGTTCTCCAGCACACGGCCCTGCCCGTTCACCCGCACAGTGGGGGTTCGGCGGGCCTCCAGGTGGGCTACCACGGCCAGAGCCAGATAACCCATGGCCGGCACGGTCTGGTCGGCCGCAATCAGGATGTGGGAGCCGGCCTCCTGGTAGGGCACCTCATCGCCGGTGGCCGTAAGCAGGCGAAAAAACTGCTCGGTTGGCCGCTCCATCTGTAGCCGCAGGGGGCGCGCCGTGGTGCCCAGGTTCCACACCATCAGATGGGCTAAGGCCTCCGGGTGCACCTTGCGCACGTCGGTGGAAAGCAAGCCTAGGGCTTCCTGGCGCAATTCCTCGGCCTGAACCAGGGCCATCTGGAGGCTTTCGGCGGCCTCCTGAGATACGCTATGGATGGACGAGCCCGGCAGGATGTCGTGGAACTGGTGCAACAGCAAAACCTTCCAGAAGGCCTGCAGGTTCTGAGCCGGGTAGCGAGGCTCGTCTATGGCCAGCCGGGGGTCGAGGGGCTTGAGCGAGGCCAGGGCCCAGGCCATCTCGGCCTCCAGCAGGGTTTGCTCGAGGCGCCGGTTGAGCTCTTTGAGCCGGGCCTGGGTGGTGTAGGTTGCCCGGTGCAGCTCGAGGTAGAGCTCACCCACCCAGACAGGTAACGGCGGTGCGGATTCTTCCAGCCTCTGGTAGAAGTCCTCCACCCGACCCATCTCCAGCCGGGGCAGGCCGGGAAACTCGCGGTAGCGCTCAAAGCGCTCGAGCATGGGGGCGCTGGGGCCGCCACCTCCATCGCCGTAGCCAAAGGTAAGGAGCGAGGTGTCGTGGTGGCGCTTGCCCTTGAAGTTTTTCCAGGTACCGCATAAGTCCAGGGCCTCGAGGCGGCCGTTGTAGCTTTCGTTGGGGTTCCAGAAAGCGTGCGCCAGCACCCTCGAGCCGTCCAGCCCCTCCCACTGCCACAGGTCGTGGGGAAAGGGGTTGGTCTCGTTCCAGTTCAGCTTGGTGGTGAAAAAGTAAGGCAGCCCCCCCTGTTGCAGAAGCTGGGGTAGGTTGCCGGTAAAGCCAAAGGTGTCGGGGAGCCAGGCTACGCGGGCCCTTTTGCCAAACTTCTGTTCAAAGTAGCCCTGCCCATAGAGCATCTGCCGCACCCAGGACTCCCCCGAGAGCAGGTTGCCGTCGGGCTCGACCCACATCCCCCCCACCAGCTCCCAGCGGCCCTCCTGCTACCCTGGCCCTGACCTGCTCAAACAAAGCCGGGTCGTCGGCCTCGAGCCAGGCATAGGCCTGGGCGCTGGACTGGTTGAAGTAAAGCCCGGGGTAGCGCTCCATCAGGTGCAGCACGGTAGCAAAGGTGCGGCGAATCTTGCGCCGGGTCTCGGCGATGGGCCAGAGCCAGGCCAGGTCGATGTGGGCATGGCCCGAGAGCAAGAGCCGCCCCACCGAGGGGTAGCGCGAGCGGATGTGTCCAATGGCCTGCTGGAGAAAGAGGCGGGCCTCCTCCAGGCTCTGCCGGTGTTCGGCCTCCAGGGGCAGGCCCGGCCCGGCAAAGCGCCACTCCTCCCACAGCTTGGCGGTTTCCTGGGCCCAGACCGATCGCTCGAGCTGGTTCAGGTAAGCCCGGGCCGGGCCGCGCGGTAGGCGAACGCGGGCAAAGGTCTCGCTCAGCGCGTCCAGCAAAAGCTGCAGCCAGGTCAGGTCTGTACATGGGGCAGGGCCTCCAGCACAGCCCGCAGCTCCGCACAAAAGCGCACGCACCTGCAGATCCGGCACCAGAAGCGTGGCTTCCTCGAGCCGGGGCGCGGCCACCGGACTGCCAAATAGTCCCCTGGGCACAGCCTCGACCTCGAGCTGCACCCCCTCTCCCCCCTGGGCCTGCACCAGCAGGGGGTACTCGGTGTGATAAGGGTTGAGCCCCCCCAGGGGTTGACCGCCTGCCAGCAACAAACCTTCCCCCCCCGGCTTTATCCGGATCCAGACCGGTTTTCCGGCCCAGGCAGGGGGTAGCGCGGCCTCAAAAAAAAGCCGAACCGGAAAACCCAGGTCGGGCCAGGGGTCGCCCGGCTTCAGGGGCACCCGGGGGCCACCGGGCATCTGGAATTCGCCCATCAGGGGCAGGACTTCCAGGTCTTGCCAGGCCGATAGCTCCTTCCAGCGAACCCACAGGCGCTGCAACCCCTCCATCACCCCTCCTCTCGAACCAGCCGCAAAGGGAACACCCCGGTAAACAGGCGCGGCCAGGCCAGCCGGGGCCGCCCCCAATCCAGCCGAACCCCCGGCAGGGCGGGGGCAAAGTACTGCTGCCAAAGGCTTTGGGCCAGCGGGGTCAGGCGCTGGTCGATGGCGAGTTCGGCTCCCCACTGCAATTCGGCCAGGTCGTAGGGGCTGGGGGGCTTACCCAGTTCCTCGGTCAGCTTTTGGTGCACCTCCGCGCGCACCCGGCTCTGGTAGAGCCAATCGTCTACCAGGCGGGAAAAGTTGGCCTCAGCCAGCGAGACCGGGTCGTCGCCAAAAAGGGCGCATACCCCCGCTCGCAATGGCGCTGCCCAGGCTATTGCCGGCGGTGTTCCAGGCCGCAAAGCCCCCCAGCGACGGGCAGGTTGACCGCCTGGAGCAGAAGCTGCATGAAGCGGTTCTCTGCACCGTTGGCATAGGCCACGTCGGCCACCGCAACCAGCCGGCCGACAGCCTGGTCCCCGACCAGCCGGTCTATAAGCTCGGGCAGGTGGCGCTCGGCGGTGTCCACCGTCTCGTAGTCGGGCTGGCGCTGGGCCTGCCGGGTGGCCGGTGCGTTCACGGCCAGGATCAGATCGGCCTGCTCGGTGCTCTGCACCGCCACGCACCCCGCCGCCCGCAGGTGGGCCTTGACCAGTTCGCCCAGGGGCCGGTCTTCGTAGAGCATCGCTGCCTGGGGGGCCAGCACCGAAGGGTAGCGCACCAGCACCTTGGTCTTGCGACCGGCATGGTTGAGCAGGGCCCGGGCCAGCAGCGTACAGGCGGCCTCGTCGGCCCCAGGGTAGATATCGGCCTCGCCCCACAGGCCCAGTTCGTCCAGGCGGGCCTCGAGCCGCCGGCGGTCGCGGGCGGCCAGGCTGTAGGGGGTGGTGTCGTCCAGGGTCAGGGCCAGGTACTCCAGCACCCCCTCGTTGAGCAGGTCAATGGCCGCGAGGTGCAGGGCATGGTTGCGCTCGCGGGTGGCCAGCCAGTCCTGCAAAACCTCTTTGGGCAGGTGCAGCCGGGCCCGGTCCAGTTCCATCGGGGCATCGCCCGGTTCCTGTCCGGCGGCCTCTTTGCGCTCGAGGCGATCCATCCATTCCGAGTACTTGCGTAAGAGCGGGCCCCATTCGCCGTAGTAGGGCTTTTCCTCCAGGGGGTCGTTGTCATGGGCTACCCGCACAATCACCCCGTGGGCCAGAATGCGCAGGTGCGGACTTCTTTGCTTGATCTCGCGCAGCACCTCGAGCCTTGGCAACACCTCTTCCAGGGGGTCCGAAACCCGCCGGGCCGGAATCATACCGCCCAGGGCGAGGGTCTCCAGGGTCACGATGGCGGCATCGGCAGCAGGGGCCTCGCGCCGCAGCCACTCCGCCAGGGCTGCTGTGTTGCCCGGCTGGTTCATCTTGTTCAGGATTTCGATTGGGGGCGAACGCATCTCCAGCCCGGCCACCCGCGCCAGTTGGTGGGGTAGCTCGAGGGTCACGGGTCTGGTATCGGCAGGTAGCAACAGAACGCGCTTCATAGGTCGGACGCCACTCTAAAACCCAATCTACCCGAACCCACCTGCAAAAGGGCAGCCGTCCGGTGCGCCATAAGAAAGCCCATAGGTGGTTTCCGATAAATAAGCCAGGGTGTGTGGAGCACCAGATTGTATCACTCTGGCAGTGATCTGACCCCCATGATTTGCACCCATCGGCCACAATTGACAGCTATTGGCTATCTGCTATCAGCCAAATTTGCCCTAACCCTTCACGGCGCCCTCGAGGCCCCGCATGAAGAAGCGCTGAGCCAGGAAAAAGACCACCAGCACAGGAATCATCATAATCATGGCCCCGGCTGCCACGTTGAACACATCGTAGTTGAACTGGCCCTTGAGCTTCAGGATGGCCACCGACATGGGCAACAGATCATCATTGGTCAGGAGGGCCACCGAGGGCCAGAAAAAAGCGTTCCAGGTGCCCACCAGGGTAAAGATGCCCAGCGCCGTCAGCGAGGGCACCGACAGGGGAATCATCACCCGCCACAAAATCTGGAGCTCACTGGCCCCGTCTATGCGGGCGGCCTCCATCAGCGTGCCAGGAATGGCCAGATACGCCTGTCGCATCAGAAAAATGCCAAATGCGGTGGCGATGATGGGCAGCACTACCCCGGCATACGTGCCCAGCAACCCCAGGTCGCGCAGCGTAAGCACATTGACGATAAAGGCAATCTCGGTCGGCAGAACCAGCGTTGCCACAATGGCCCCAAAAATCAGACCCCGGCCCGGAAACTGCAGCCGGGCCAGCGGATAGGCTGCCAGCGCCGAGACCACCAGGGTTCCAACCACCGTCAGAGCGGTGATGATCACCGAGTTGAGGAAATACTTCCCCAGGTTGAGCTTGGTAATCACCTCGAAAAAATTGCCCAGCGTGACGGCTGGCGGGAACAAGCTTTTGGGAAAGTCGTAGATGCTGATGCCGCTGGCCTGTTTGTCGGTGATGGAGATGGCCAAGGTCCAGAGGAAGGGAAAAATGGCAAAACCCAGAATGACAAGCATCAGCGCGTAGCTCAGGCTGATGCGCAGCCCCTTGCGCAGGGCGGCTTTTGCCCGCATACGGGCGGCTTCCTGGGTTTGTACTGGGCTCATCGCTCACCCCTTTCCTCGCGGGTGAGCCGGAAATTGATGTAGCTCAAAGCGAACCCCACCAGCGCTATCAGCAGCCCGGCCGCCCCAGCCACGCCAAAGTTGGCATTGAGCATGTTGCCCCAGCTCTTGTTGTACACGTAGAGCAAGGCCGTATAGGTGCTGTTGAGCGGCCCCCCGCTGCCGCCGGTGAAGACGATGATTTCCTCGAGGACCCGGATGGCCGCAATCGTGGAGAGCAGGCTACACAGGAGCAGGGTCGGGCGCATCAGCGGCACGATAATCAGCCAGAAGCGCTGCCAGGCCGTTGCCCCATCCAGGGTAGCGGCCTCCTCGAGCTCCGCCGGAATGCTCTGCAGCCCGGCCAGATAGAGCACCATGTAGTAGCCAAAGCCCCGCCAGAAGGTCACCAGCATGATGGCCCACAGGGCCGTATGTTCGTTGAGCAACCAGTTGAACCGCCCTTCGGCATTAATCAGGTTCAGGAGCTGCAAAGACCAGTTTAGAAAGCCCTCTTTCTGAAAAATCCACTCCCACATCACCGCCGCCAGCGAGATAGAAGTTACCACCGGGATGTAGTAGCCCACGCGAAAAAAAGCCATCAGGGGGAGTTTCTGATTGACCAGCACGGCCACCGCCAGCGAGGCAATTTGCAATAGGGGCACCACCAGCAGGTATTTCAGCGAGTTGAGGATGCCGGTCTGGAACAGGGGGTCGCCCAGCACAAACTGGAGGTTCTTGAGCCCCACCCAGCGCGGCCCCTCCCCCGAAGCCAGGTCGGCCACGGTATAGTCGGTAAAGCCTAAATAGGAACCGTAGAACACCGGATAAAAGGTAAACAGCCCCATCAGTACCAGGGCCGGCGCTAAAAAGGCATAGGCAATGAGGGTGGCGGTCAAGGCCTGTCGTTTCATATAACGCCCTTGACTGATAGCTGATAGCCTATGGCTAAAAAAATACCGCCAGCTATCAGCTATCAGCTATAGACTCATTAGCTCACTTCGCGTTGGCGTTCCAGAAGGCTACGGCATCGTCGAGGGCCTGCTTGGCAGTCTTGCGTCCCAGGAAAGCCGCCTCGATGTTGTCGTTGAAGTTCTTGTAAATGTCGTCGGTGTTCTTGGGAGGCTTGAAGCCGGGGTTAATCAGGCGGCCCGAGGCGGAGTTCATGCCTTTACCGATCTCGAGCGGGTCGTTGCTCTTGGCCTTGAGGCCGGGGTCGTTCTCTGAGCCCGCTGCCGTGGAAACGATGGGCACCACGTTGGCAAACTTGACCTGGTTGGTGCGGTTGGTCACGAAGAGGGCAAAGCGGATGGCTGCGCTCTGGTTCTTGGAGGCGCGGGGCACCACCAGGCTCATGGCCCCGCCGGTCTGGATGCCGGCCTTGCCCAGGGGCGCAGAGGCAATGCGGGTTTTGGCATAGAGGTCGGGGTTGGCCTCCTTGACGCGGTTGAGGGTAGTAGGGGCGCCCACCACTATGGCCGCCTTACCCTGGCTATACAGCTCATTGGAAAGCTGGAAGGCTTCCTTGCGCAAAAGCTCTTGTGGGATGACGTCGCTCTTCATGGCGTCCACGTACTTCTGCAACAGGGCCACGTGGGCAGGCGAGTTAAAAGCCGCCTTGCCGTCTTTGTCGTAGACTGGTAACCCCTCCAGGAAGAAGCGGCCCAGGAAGCTGGCTCCGTTGGGGTCTTTAACCGGGGGCAGCCAGCCATAAGCACCGGTGGCTTGCTTGATACGGGCCGAGGCCGCCAGCAGGTCATCGGTGTTGCGAATAGTGCGTACATCTACACCGGCTTTTTGTAGCAGATCAGGGTTGTACATCATGACCCCCTGGTCGAGCCAGCCATACCAGGGCAGCCCATACACCTGACCATCCATTACGAACATGTCCAGCACATTGGGGTAGTAGAGCTGGTTGAGCACGTTGCGGTTGACCAGCTGGGTGATGGGGGTAAGAATTTTGTTCTGGGCCGCCGCAAAGGTGGAGTCCTGCCACAGGTTGACCACATCAGGCGCTTTACCCAAAGCCACCGCCGCAGTCAGGTCGCGCTCCATGGTGTCCTGTTTGTCTACCCAGCGTACCTTAATGGTGGGGTTTTCCTTCTCGAAATCGGCGATGGTGCTCTTGATGTAGTTGTCGAAGTTGGGGCTCAGGTAGTACGTCCAGAACTCTATCTGGGTCTGGGCCAGCGCGCTCAAGCTGAGCGCCAACACCGATGCTGTTAACCAACGCTTGAACATATTTTCTCCTCCTGCGATTGCTATCAGGTCGGGCCTGAGTTAGCCAAACGAAATGCGCCCATCCGACATCAGTAGTTCCTGTCGGCTACCGCCGCCGCAGTACGGGCGATAAAGTCGGCGGCTTGCTTTCTGCGCAGCGCCACCAGGGTATAAAGCAAGTCCAGCACCAGAAGCTGCCCCATTTTGGCCGTTACCGAACCGCCCGTCAGGGGGCTTTCGGCCACCGAAGTAACCAGCACCACATCGGCAAAACGGGCCACCGGGCTTCGGGTGCGCTGGGTAATGGCCAGGGTAGCTGACCCCGACCGCTTAGCAACTTCAAGGGCTTTAACGGTATCTATGGTTGTGCCGGAGCGGGTGATGCCAATGGCCAGGGCTTTCTTGTCCAGCGTAGCTGCGGCCATCGCCGCCATATGAGGATCGGGATAGGCCTGGGTGGTATAGCCCAGGCGCATGAACTTGTAGGCGAAGTCCTGGGCGGTTATTCCCGAGGCGCCCACGCCATAGATGTCGATGCGCTGAGCGCGAAAAATCAGGTCTACCGCCATGTTTACCAGTTTCAGATCTACCAGGCGGGAGGTGTCCTCGAGGGCCTGTTTGGCATGGTGAGTGACGTACTCGAGCGCCTCCTGAGGGGTTCTGGGGTTATCCTGCGGCCCCAGCCCCACCGGGCTCGCGGCCAGGTCGGAGGCCAGGGCCAGCTTGAACTCCTGAAAGCCGCTAAAGCCCAGGTCGCGGCAGAAGCGAATCACGCTGGCTTCGGACGACCCCGAGGCCTCGGCCACTTCCACCACCGTCTGGTAGAGCAGCTTTTCGGGGTTTTCCTGCACATAGCGGGCAATCTTGCGCAAGGCCGGGGTCATCTCACCCCCCAGGCTTCGCAATAAGGCCAAAGCACCGTTAGGCATAGCCTGGCCCTCTCTGGTCATCCATGGCCGAAGTTCGGGGCCCTGGGGTCCCGATACCATCCCAAGCTTTGGTACTACGTTTCTGCACCCCTGTCATTGAGCCACCTTTTTCAAAGCATCCACAAAACCTTGCGTGACCCACTCCAAGCGGGTTAGGGCCGTACCCACCGTGACCGCAAAAGCCCCTGCCTCCAGGGCCTGCCGGGCCTGAAGGGGGGTGGCAATCCGGCCCTCGGCAATCACCCTGACCCCTCGCCTGGAAAGCGCGCGCACCAGTTCCAAATCCGGGCCTTCCAGCTTGGGCGAGTAGTCGGTGTAGCCCGACAGGGTAGTGCCCACCATGTCGGCCCCCTGCTGGTAGGCCGCCAGGCCCTCTTGCAGCGTCGAGATGTCGGCCATTGCCAGGCAACCCTGGGCATGGATGGCTTCGATCATCGTCCCCATTCCTTCCGGGCGCGGGCGTTGGGTGGCGTCAAACGCTACGATATCGGCCCCCCGCTCGGCCAGAGCCAGCACATCGGACAGCTCGGGGGTGATGTAGACCGGCGAGCCTACCACTTCACGCTTAACCAGGCCAATAATCGGTACCGCGACCGCCCCCCGAACTGCCTCTAAATCGGCCAGTCCCTCGATGCGTACCCCCACCGCCCCACCGGCCACAGTAGCTTGGGCCAAGGCGGCTACCAGAGCCGGGTGATCCAGAGGCCCACCCCGCACTGGCTGGCAGGAGGCAATCAAGCCATGGCGAAGCTGCTCGAGGATTTGCGCTTGATTCAGCAAGGATACTCCCTTTTTGAAGTTTTACTCTAACATTTAAATTACATTCTGAAGTAATATTCTGTCAAATCGGGTTGTTCAGTATGTTAAGAGACCCAGACTTTTTGCAAACTTTCTTAGCCCGACACCCCTACGATGAAGAGGTGCTTATGGAAAGCCTGTATCTCGCCACCAGCCTAATGATGGTAGACATCCCCGGCCCCACCCTGGATGCCGCCACCCGCGCCCACCTCGAGCGCTACCGCTTTGGGGGGGTCTGCTTGTTTCGTAAAAACATCCAGAACCCCGCACAGGTACGTGAGCTGGTGGCCGATATTCGAGCGGTTTTAGGGCCCCAGGTCTGGATTGCCGTTGACCAAGAAGGCGGGGCCGTGCAGCGCGTGCTGGAACTGGCCCAGGCACCTGCCCCGATGGCCCTGGGCGCCATAGGGGACGCCAAAACCGCCGAGGCCGTGGGGGCTGCGGTGGGCCGCGCACTCATCTCGCTGGGCATCAACTGGAACTTTGCCCCCTCGGTGGACGTGAACACCAACCCCAAAAATCCGGTGATTGGCGACCGCAGTTTTGGCTCCGACCCCAAAAAGGTCGCCCGGCTGGCGCTGGCCTGGGCCCGGGGCCTCGAGGGGGCCGGGGTGATGGCCACGGTCAAACATTTTCCCGGACACGGCGACACCTTCCTGGACTCACACCTCGACCTGCCGGTAGTGAATAAACCGCTGGAGGAACTCGAGCGCACCGAACTCTATCCCTTTCGTAAGGCCGTACAAGCCCACATCAGCGCCATCATGAGCGCTCACATTCGCTTCCCTGCCCTGGACAAGCAGTATCCCGCCACGCTCTCGGAAAAAATCCTGACCCGCTTCCTTCGCAAAAAGCTAAGCTTCAAAGGCATCATCGTCACCGACGCGCTGGACATGAAAGCCATCACCCAGCACTACTCGGTGGGCGAGGCGGCGGTCAAAAGCCTTCAGGCTGGGGCCGACATGATCTTGTCGCTGGGCAAACCCGAGGTGCATATCGCCCAGGCCACTGCCATCCAGGAGGCCCTAGAAAAGGGTCAACTATCCAGGGAAGGCGCTCAGCAGAGCCAGCACCGGCTAAAGGCGGCCACACAACGGTTTCCCGGTTTACCCAGGAGCTACTCCGCCACCCAGCAGAAAAAAGATCAAACGCTGATGGAGCAAGTAGCCCTCCGAAGCATTACCCCATACCGGCAACCCGTGCGTCCCCGGCGCTCAGACCGAATTTTGCTGGTCTCCGCAGGCAGCACCTTCGAAGCAGGCCCCTATGGCGAGACCATCGCTGTTCAGGACTTTGCCGAACTGCTCAAAACCCGCTTCGCCAGGATCGGTCAGTTCGTTTACAACCCCCAGAAAGCCGAAGAGTTCAAGGGCGAGTTGGAAAAGGCAGCTACCCAGGCCGACTACCTGCTGGTGGTCTCGGTCGGTCGGGGCAGCCTGAGCCCCCAAGAAGCCCAGCTACTCAAACACGCCTTCACCTTGGGCAAACGGGCTACCCATATCGCCCTATGGAACCCCTACCATATCTTGAGTCTGCGCAAACCGGCCTTCGTGACCTACGGCTTCCGGGCTCCCACCCTGAAAGCGCTGGTCAAGGTGCTGGGCGGAGCACAGGCCAGGGGTCGGCTGCCGTTCAAACTTCGCTAGTGGTGTTGCCCCCTAGTCGAGGGTCCAGGGTCAAGGGCCATAGGCTGTTGAAGCTGGGCCAGGTTGAACGGGTCAACTTCGGGATGCCGGTGAGGTCGGTTTGCGATTGGATTCGAGAAACCGCCCTTCTGACGATGTCATCACCCGCTTCACCTAGTGCACGGGTAACTTATTTTTCGGCATGTTTTAGAGCACGTTGATTGCCCATAATTGCGATGTGCGGCCAATTTGGGAGTCACTAAAGTGCATAATGAATTCTTGGTTACCAGACCACCAGGGGGCTATTGCCCGAAACCGCCCTGGGGTTACAGAACCCAAAGCTTATTCCCAAGAAGTACATCAAAACTGCTCCGGAAACACCCAGGCACAGGCTATTGGCTCTATTGGAGCTTTCAGCCTTCCGCTTTCGGCAATAGGCCTTCCGCTATAAGCTATCCCTATGAAAGCCATCCGCGTTCACCAGCCCGGCGGCCCCGAGGCCATGCAGTTAGAGGACATACCCACGCCTACCCCTGGCGAGGGCCAGGCGCTGGTACGACTTCAGGCCATTGGGGTCAACTTCATTGACACCTACAAGCGCTCAGGTCTCTACGCTGTCCCCACCCCTTTCACCGTGGGCGAGGAAGGGGCCGGAGTGGTAGAAGCAGTGGGGCCTGGTGTAGAAGGCATCCGCCCTGGCGAGGTGGTGGTCTATTCCAATGTTCAGGGCAGTTATGCCGAGTATGCCTTAGTGCCTGCCGATAAGTTGGTCAAAGTACCGGTGGGTTTGGATCCCAAAGTGGCTGTTGCCGGGATGCTCCAGGGCATGACCGCCCACTACCTGGCCTATAGCACCTATCCGCTCAAAGCGGGTGAAACTTGCCTGATCCACGCGGGTGCGGGCGGGGTGGGGCTACTTCTCATTCAGATGGCCAAGATGATCGGAGCTACGGTAATTTCTACCGCTTCCACCGAAGAAAAACGTGCTTTGGCTAAAGATGCCGGTGCCGATTATGCCCTGCCCTACGAGGGTTTCGACCAGAAGGCCCGCGAAATAACCGGCGGAAAGGGCGTGGATGTGGTCTACGACGGCGTGGGGCAGTCTACCTGGGAGGGTAGCCTGAACAGCCTGCGGATTCGGGGCATGTTGGCCCTGTACGGCCAGAGCAGCGGGCCGGTGGCGCCCTTCAACCCTCAAATCCTGAACCAGAAGGGCGGCCTATTCCTTACCCGGCCCTCCCTCTGGCACTACACCCAAACCCGCGAGGAGCTCGAGTGGCGGGCTGGTGACGTAATGCGCTGGGCTTTAGAGGGCAGACTCAAAATTCGTATCGGCGCAGAGTTTCCCCTGACCCAGGCGGCCCAGGCCCACATCGCATTGCAAGGACGCAAAACCACCGGCAAGGTGCTGCTTATACCAGATTCGGTTAATTCGTCACCAAAGGGTGACGAATTAACCCGACCGAAGGGAGTGCTCTAAGATTCAAAAAGACAGCCTCTGGTGTTTTTTGGTTTTGTAAACTGTCTTTTTGAATCCGGTATTATTCCTTAGCCGCCGGGTGTGCCTCGCAGGGAAGGCAGCCAACTGCTTAGCGATGGAAAAGCGATGGTAATAATCAGCACCAGTATCTGCACAGCGATGAAGGGAATGACCCCGCGGTACATATCGGTGGTCTTGACCTCCGGCGGGGCCACCCCGCGCAGGTAAAACAAGGCGAAGCCAAAAGGCGGTGTAAGGAAGCTGGTCTGGAGGTTCATGGCCAGGATGATGCCAAACCATAAAAGCTTCCCTTGTACAAAGGCTTCTGTGGAAAGGTCGTAGTTGCCGGCCATTTGCAAAGCCTCGGCCTGGGCCCGCCAGATGGCCTCCGCTGCCGGGAGCACCAGCGGCACAATAATGAAGGCAATCTCGAAGAAGTCTATGAAGAAGCCCAGCACAAAAACCAGCACCATCACGAAAACAATGAAGCCCACCTCACCTCCCGGCAAAGCTACCAGGATGTCCTTGACCAACTTGTCGCCCTCGAGGCCCCTGAATATCAGACTAAAAGCAGTAGCCCCAATCAGGATAAAAATCACCATGCTGGTGAAGCGGGCGGTTTCCACCACCGCATCGCGGAAAACCTTCCAGCTCAGACGGCGATAGAAGGCTGCCATAATGAGCGCCGCCACCGAGCCCACCGCCCCTGCTTCTGTAGGGGTGGCAATACCAAAGAAAATACTGCCCAGCACAAACAAAATTAGCAGAACCGGCGGCACCATGGCCACGATAGCCCGCCGTCCCAGTTCCCAGCCCTTGTAGGGCCGGGCTTCGGGCGGCAGGGCCGGGGCCATCTTGGGCCTTACCAGGGCCACCAGGGCCACCAGCAACACCAGAGCGCCGGAGAGCATCAGACCGGGTATCAGGGCCCCCAAAAACAGATCCCCCACGCTGACACCCAGCTGGTCGCCTAACACCACCAGCACAATGCTGGGCGGGATAATCTGGCCCAGCGTTCCCGAGGCCGCAATCACCCCGGTAGCCAGAGGCTTGCTGTAGCCATACTTGAGCATCACCGGCAGGGAAATCAGACCCATGGCCACCACGGTGGCGGCTACCACCCCCGTAGTTGCGGCCAAAAGAGTACCCACCAGCACCACCGCAATAGCAACGCCCCCTCTTACCGGGCCAAAGAGCTGCCCCACCGTATCCAGGAGCTGCTCAGCGAGCTTGGATTTCTCTAAAATAAGCCCCAGAAATATGAAGTAGGGGATGGCCAGCAGGGTGTAGTTGGACATGATGCCAAAGATGCGCTGGGGCAGGCTGCCCACAAAGCGCAGGTCAAACTCACCGATGGCAATTCCAACTGCGCCAAAGATGAGCGCCACCCCCCCCAGGGCAAAGGCCACGGGGTAACCGGTAAAGATGAGCACCAGGGCCCCCAGAAACATGGCTCCGCCCAATAGTTCGACACCGCCGCCCTGCAAAACCATCTAGGCAACCTCCCCTTTGGCTTCGTGGGGCAGGCGGGGCAGCACCCCCCGTAGGAAAGCCAGGTTCTTAATGAACTCCGACAGCCCCTGCAATGCCAGCAAGACGAAAGCAGGCAACAGCATCAGTTTCAGCGGCCAGCGCGGCAGGCCCCCTGCGTCCGAGGACATCTCGCGCACCTGTACGGAGAAGCTAACCAGGGGCAGGCTAACATAAAAAAGCACCAGCGCAAATGGAACCAGAAACAGGATGGAACCGAGCATATTGACCCAGGCCCGACCCCGCTCGCCCAGGCGGGCATAGACCACATCGACCCGAATATGGCCATCGTGCTTGAGCACATAACCTACCATCAGCAAGAAGATGAGCGAGAAAATGTACCACTGAAGCTCGAAGTAGGTGTTCGAGGCCAGTCGAGTGCCCACCGACTTATCGAGGCTCCGTCCGATGGCGTTGTAGGCGCCTATGGCCACCATCGGCACCACCAGCCACAGCACTACGCGCCCCACCCACTCATTGACGGTGTCTATCAGCCTGGATACTGTAAGCAGCAACTGCACCTAGCACCCCCTCGAGGTAACCCTACCGGTTCAAAAAACATCGCTTTCACTCCTCAAAAATTGACTCGGATTATCCTAACCACCCCACCCCCCAGCGTCAATGACCCGGGCCCAAAACGAACGGCTCCCACCCGTCGTGGGAGCCAAAAATCAGGCGCGCTGAGCCAACTACATCCGGTATGGACTAGCGCAGGTTGCGAACGAAATCGTCGTAGCGGAACTCGTTGGTGGCAAACCAGCGGCGAATTTCATCGCGGAAGGTTTTCCAGGAGGTGTAGATGCCTCGGTAGGTCGCATCCTTGGCCGAGATTTCCTCGTAGAGCGCCGTGGACTCGCGGTTGGCGGCTTGCAACACCGTGGTGGGGTAGGGCCGGATCTGGGTTCCGGCCCTTTGCAAACGGGCCAGGGCCGGTGAGTTCTTGGCGTCGTACTCGGCCAGGGTGGCTTCGTTGGCTTCGCGGCAGGCGGTCTTGAAGATTTCCTGGTACTCCTTAGGCAGGCTGCGCCAGCGATCCAGGTTCACAATGGCCGACACCGTAGAACCGGGCTCCCACCAGCCGGGGTAGTAGTAAAAGCGCGCCGCTTTGTTGAGGCCCAGTTTTTCATCGTCGTAGGGGCCTACCCACTCGGCGCCGTCAATGGCGCCCCGATCCAGCGCCAGGAAAATCTCGCCTCCGGGTAGGGTTTGCACGGTTACCCCCAGGCGGGTCATGACCTGCCCGCCCAGGCCAGGAATGCGGAAGCGCAAGCCCTTAAGGTCTTCGGGGCCTTTGATTTCTTTGCGGAACCAACCGCCCATCTGTACCCCAGTATTGCCGGCAGGGAAGGTAATGGCGCTGAAGTCGGCCATCACCCGCTGCATGGCCTGCAAACCACCTCCGTAGTACAGCCAGGCGTTTTGCTGACGGGGGTTAAGACCAAAGGGCACCCCTGTGTCGAAGGCCAGGGACGGGCTTTTGCCCACGTAGTAGTAGTTGGCGGTGTGCCCGCACTCTACGTTGCCGGCCTGCACCACATCGAGCACCTGGAGGCCAGGGGCAATTTCGCCGGCCGGGAAGGGGGTGATCTCAAAACGACCGTCGGTCATCTCCGAGACCCGCTTGGCCACAATCTCGGCTGCCCCAAACAGGGTGTCCAGGGAGCGGGGCCAGCTGGTGGCCATGCGCCAGCGGATGCGCTGGGCGGTCTGGGCGTAAACCGGGCCGAATACGGTGCTGGCCGCAACCGCACCAATCCCCGCCTTCTTCAAGAAGTCACGTCGCTTCATTTACTTCCTCCTGAGCTAAAACAGCGATTTTTTAATGCACTGTGGGTGCGAGGAGATTATATGCCAGCCCGCCGTGCAGGGCAACATCAATACCGCATACACTCATCTCAACCCCTGTAATGCGGCTGTTAAGCAAACACCCCTTCAGATATACGTCCCCAAGGGCAAATCTTGGGTGATTCGCATTTGGGAAACATTTTGGTGTATTTACGGCAGATTTGTGTGTAATACCAGATTCGGTTGATTCGTTATCGAAGGGTAGCGAACTAAACCGACCGAGGTTACTCGCGTAGCGAAGGACGATACCGCCCCTTGGAAAGGGAGACGATTTTTTTCGCCATCCGACAGGGATAGGGTGTGCTCTAGGATTCAAAAGAAAACCATTGGGGTTTTTGGTTTTGTAAACTGTCCTTTTGACGGTATCCTACAAGACTTGCCGCTGGTTAGCGGATGTAGAAGAACGTTTCGGCTACGTCGCGTACCCTCGAGCCGCTGCGCTGGATGTATATGGAGGTCTGTTGATCCCAGCCTTCCGAGCTGTAGGTGCCCCGGAAGATAAAGCCGGAGGGGTGCGGGGTATCGGTGTAGATGGCCCGAACCCGCTGGATCCCCCGGGGTGGGCGCAGCTCGTAGCGGAACCCCGGAGGGCCAGAGAGCAGGTGGGTGCCGGGGTTAAGGAAGATCCGGTCAAACTCGTAGGTTACGCCGTCGGGGTCAATGCCCACGAGGGTAACG
Organism: Meiothermus sp.; assembly: GCF_026004115.1. NCBI lineage: Bacteria > Thermotogati > Deinococcota > Deinococci > Thermales > Thermaceae > Meiothermus > Meiothermus sp. The sequence goes on along the minus strand of NZ_BPIM01000001.1, from coordinate 1,767,132 downwards.
TAACCCGCACGGGCCAGGCTGACCACAAAACGCACGCTCTCGCCGACCAGGTAGCTAGCCCCTCGCCCACGGTCGGGCTCGAAGCGGGTAATGATGGGGCTCAGATCAAAACCAAAGCGCAGACCTACCGTAACGCCGGGGCGACCTGCAGGGAAGCAACTCGAGAGCAATACGGCCAGTAAAGCAAGCGGAAGCCATCTTCGCATACTGTTCACCTAGCAAATTCTAGCTTACCCACAGCTACAAATATCCCTGTCTCAAGAGAGTCTAAACAACCCTGCCCGGGCCACCGGGGCAAAAGTACGGCGGTGTGCCTCACAGGGCCCCAAGCGCTCCAGGGCCTCCAGGTGCTGCGCTGTGCCGTAACCCTTGTGTTGGGCAAACCCATAGCCTGGGTAGCGGCGCTCGAGGGCTTGCATATGCCGATCCCGCGCCACTTTAGCCAGGATGCTGGCTGCCGCCACAGTGGGGCTGTTTTGGTCGGCTTTGGCCGGGCAGCGCAGCAGGTTTGGCGAATCGGGGCGGGCAGGATGGTCGCGCAGGTATTGCTGCCACTCCCTCTCCAGACGTAGATAATCGGTCAGCAAAGCCTCCGGTGGCAGCATAAGTTCCTTCAAGGCCCGCAGGGCCGCCAGGTGGGTGGCCCCCAGGATGCCGAGCCGGTCTATTTCTGCCGTTTCGGCCCAGCCCACCCCATAGGCCAGGGCCACCGCCCGAACCTGGGGTTCTAAAGCCTCCCGCTCCTTAGGAGCCAGCATCTTGGAATCGAGGAAAGGGTAGTCCAGAGAACCCCTGGGCGGAGGCAAAATCACCGCTGCGGCCACTACCGGCCCGGCCAGGGCCCCCCGCCCAGCTTCGTCGATACCGGCCACCCGCAACCCCATTGCCCACCAGTCGGTTTCCAGTGCTGGCTTCACCGGCTAGAGCCTACCAGATTGACGAAAAGCGCCCCAAGCCCGATTCTTGGATTTGTAATGGAGCACTCACCCGATGTATTGATTGTGGGCGCAGGTCTGGCCGGGTTGGCAGCAGGGCGGGATCTGGCTCGAGCCGGACTTGAGGTACATGTTCTGGATAAATCCCGGGGGGTTTCGGGACGGGCCGCGACCCGCTGGCTCGAGCTGGATGGCAAAATTGTGCGGGTAGACCACGGCGCACAGTATTTCACGGCCAAAAACGACCCGTTGCGCATCCTGATTCCCGATCTGGTCAAGCATGGCATCGTGCGCGAGTGGACCCAGGGTTTTCCCGTATTAAGGCATAACGGTATCAAGTCGCGCACTGCCGGGCACCCCCGTTATGTCTGCCCGGACGGTATGAGCACCCTGGGCAAGGTCTTTTTGCAGGGGCTGGAGTCGCAAGATAAACCATTGCCCCTGGAAACCAAAGCCCTGGTGACGAGCCTGCACAAAAGTGAGCACGAAGCCGGTTGGAAGGTACGGCTCGAGGACGGGCAGGTTCGCTCAGGGCGGGCCCTGGTACTCAACATGCCGGCTCCCCAGGCCCTTGAGCTGGCCAACGAATGGCTCAAACCGGAAGTTCGAATAGCCTTGCAGGCCGTGCGCTACACCCCTTGCTGGGCGGCTATCCTGGTACCCCATCAGATACCCTACCTGGACTGGGTAGGGCTGGAAATCGAACACCCGGTTCTGGCCTGGGCCGCCCTCGACCATACCAAGCGAGCCGTACCAGACCCCCCGGTGCTGGTGCTGCATGCCTCGGCAGCGTGGAGCCAGCAGAACCTGGAACTCTCCCCCGCCGAGGCGCTGGGCCAGATCATCGAGGCGGCCCAGGAACTCTTTGGCGACTGGGTGGGGCAGTGCCGCACCGCCATGGCCCACCGCTGGCGCTATGCCCTGCCTACCCAGACCCACCCCTGGCCCTTTCTGGCCCAGGACAACCTGGTTTTTTGCGGAGACTGGTGCGCTGGGCCCCGGATAGAGGGGGCGCTCGAGAGCGGCTGGGCCGCAGCCGAATACCTGATTGAAAGTCTCAAACCCTAGCTAGTAGCCAATGGTCTATAAGTCTATAGCCTATAGCCAGACCAAGCCCCTTGGCTTCTTAATGCACGCTTATGGTTGCAATCTGTAGCATCGGATACGCTATTTCCTGCCATTTCTACGATGCTATAGCGGTATTTCTGCTGGGGGGAAGCTCAGGCCCCCAATAAACTCACAATTGTGCTTGGTGATGATAGATTGTTCTAAATCTTGACTATGTTGCCCCGTCGTAACCTCGACCCCTACGCCACCATAGAGGTTGCCGACCCCCTCGAGGGTTTGCGTATTCGCCTCACCATCTGGCTGCTCCCCCTGGGGGCTGTGGCCGCCCTGGCGGCCTGGGGATTGTCGGTCTTAGCGGGCAAGCTATCGCTGCCCGACCAGCTTTTACTCCTGCCAATGGCCCTGGGGTTTTTGCTTCTGGAGGTCTACTTGTGGCGCAACCCTCACGGTATTCGGTTAGTCTGGCAGGTTGCCCTGGGCATGATCGCGGTGTATCAAATTTTCAGCCTCTATTACGAAGCCGCCTACAAGCTTCACCAGCGCGATGGCATTACCCCCGCCGCGCTGTGGTTTCCTATGGTCTATCTGATGGCCTTTAATCTGCTCAGCAGAAAGCAGGCCTTGCGTTTCTCTCTAACCTATCTGGCTTTGGGGTTGCTGGCCGGGGTCATTGGCCTGGTTTCCAGCCCCTCCCTCAATGTTTCTTCCGCAAACACTGCCCTTCAGTTCACCCTCTCCAACATCGCTTACCTAAGTTTGCTATACCTATTTGCCTACTTACGCCGTCACTATGCCCAGATGCACCAGATGGCCCATACCGATGCCCTCACCAGCCTGACCAACCGACGGGCCATGCAGATTAAACTGGACAACGAACTCGATCGGGCCCGTCGCTACAACCGTCCTTTTGCGGTTTTGCTGGCCGATCTTGACCATTTCAAGCGGGTCAACGATACCTACGGCCACTCGGTAGGCGACCAGGTCTTGCGCGAAGCATCGGGACGGCTGCTCCAGCATCTGCGCGAGAGCGATAGCCTGGCCCGCTGGGGGGGTGAGGAGTTCTTAATTCTGGCCCCCGAGACCGACCTCCAGCAAGCCCATCGCCTGGCCCAGCGTCTGCTCGAGGCCATCCGCGAAGCCCCCATGTCGGGTGTACACGTAACCCTGAGCCTGGGCGTGGCCTGCTACCGCCAGGGCGACACCATAGCAGCCCTCCTGAGCCGGGCCGACGAGGCCATGTACCGGGCCAAGGCCGCCGGGCGCAATCGGGTGGTGCTGGAAGAGCAACTGGAAGATGTAATCATTCCAGCCCACACAACACCCGATACGCAGTAGCCGCAGAACGGCTTTGTAAAGCAAGCCAAAAACAACCCGTTGGCGATAAGCTATAGCCATGCAGTTCGACAACCTGTCCGCCCACACCCTGCGCGACCCCCACGGCTACAGCGGCAAATGGCACTTTTACCCCGAGGATGTGCTGCCCATGTGGGTAGCCGATATGGACTTCCCAATCAGTCCGGCCATCCGGGAGGCCATTGTCGAAAGACTCCAGGAGCGCATCGGCTACCCCCAGATGAGCGGGGATAAGCAGCTTCTGAACCGGATTATCCTGCACCAGCAGCTACATGGTCTGACCGGCCTGGCCCCCGAAAACCTGCTACTTACTACCTCGGTTGTGCCGGCCATTTACGCCAGCGTGCTGGCCCTGAGCAGCCCTGGCGACGAGGTGATTACCCAGGTGCCGGTCTACCATCCCTTCCTCTTTGCGCTCCATGAACACCACCGCGTAGCCCGGCACAACCCGTTGCTACGCACTGCTTCTGGCTGGGAGATAGACTTTGAGCAACTGGAGAGCCTGGTAACCCCCCGCACCCGGCTCCTGCTGCTCTGCAACCCCCAGAACCCCACCGGCCGGGTCTTCCGCCGGGATGAGCTCGAGCGGCTGGCCGAGTTTGCCCTGCGGCACCGCCTGTGGGTGATGTCCGATGAACTCTGGGCCGACCTGATTTATGAAGGAAAACACATCCCCATCGCTTCCCTGGGCCCCGAGATAGCCCAGCGCACCGTCACCCTCAGCGGGCCCTGCAAAACCTACAACACCGCGGGGCTGGGCGGGGGGGTGGCCATCAGCCACAACAGGCAAATCCTGGCTGCGCTGGCCCAGGTGAGCAAGGGCATCGGCGGCCACCCCAACGTGCTCTCCATGGCCGCCTGGCGGGCCGCCCTCGAGTACGCCCAGGACTGGCTCCAGGAGGTGCGGGCCTATCTGAAAGGCAACCGCGACTTTATTACCAGCTTTATCCAGCAGCACCTGCCCCAGGTCGGCTACCTGCCCCCGGAGGGCACCTACCTGGCCTGGCTCGATTTCTCACGCGCCCCCTTTGCCCAGGACGCCCATAAGGTAATGCTCGAGCAGGCCAAGGTCGGCCTGAACGACGGCAAGATATTTGGGCCGCAGTACCAGGGCTGGCTGCGCCTGAACTTCGCCACTAGCCGGAATCTGGTGCAAGAAGCGCTCGAGCGGATGGCCCGGGTGGTGCAAACAGTGGATTGAGCCCAGCATAGCAAATCCGTCGAGTGGCTCCTGCAAAGCTTGAAGCTTTATAGCGACCCCACCACCCTGGCCAAGATGACCGAACAATACACCCAGGGGCTGGGGGTGGGTCAGTTGCTTGACGGCCTGAGCACCGGCTGGAGCGGAAAGTCCGATGAACTGATCCAGCAGATCTTCGGCCTCTTGCAGCAACTGGCCAACAAGGACACCCCGTCGGATAAGAACACCGGCAAAGCGAGTTGAGCCGAACCGCTACCCCTTCACCATCTCTCGCCCCACCAGCACGTACTCCTCCCAGGCCCGCACAGCCCTGGGGTCGGGGGCGTTTTGCACCAACGTTCCCGCCAGCACGGCCTTCTCGTAGGCAGCCAGGCGATAGATGACATGTTTGAAATGAGGAATTTTTCTGGCCTTCAGGTGTGCAAGGGTACGCATCCCATCCAGCGAGGGAAAGGGGGGAACCAGGGTGACCAGGGCCTTGAGCGGGAAGCCCTCCAACTCCTTTACGAACTGCTCCAAACTGAAGAGCGAGAGCAGCCCAGGGGAAGTAGGCACAACCACCAGGTTGGCCTTATCGGCGTATTCTCGCAGGGTTTTGCCCTTGGGATGTCCAGCGGTATCTATCACCACGTGCTCGAACCGCTTGGGCCGGGCCTCCTCGGGGCCAGCCACCTCAAAGGGCAGTCCGGCCCCTTGCCGCGCCCAGACCAGAGCCCCCTCGGCTGGGTCGGCATCCACCAGCAAGGTAGAACCCCGCAGTTGCAGAAAAGCAGCCAGGTGAATGGCTGTGGTGGTCTTGCCCACCCCGCCTTTGAGCGAGGTCACCAGAACGCGCATACTAACTCCAGTTTATGTGTTTGTCTTCTTTCCCGGTATTGCTTGCAGCGTTGTGAAGGTGGCGATGCAACCCAAAGCAAGGTCAACAAACTGGGGTTCATCAAGCCACAGGTCGGGTGGGGTGGACTACAAGAACACTTCTACGAGTGTGTATCAGTCCTGGGCAATCTCACCAAACAAAAACCGCATCATGTCGGGGAAACGCCGCGCCCAGTGGCCTTCATTGTGCACGCCCTCTGGGTCTTCCAGGTAAAGGTAGTCGTGGCCAAGCTGCCAGCCTTTTTGCTGGAGTAAGCGGTGCATACGGCGCACCCCTTCCAGATAGCGGCGGCTGCTGACGTGTGAAAGGGTGAGTTCGCGGAAACCCACGTCCATGTAGAGCCGCCCCGGCACCTGGCGGGCTTTCTCCACAAAGCTGTAAATGGCCCCGTCGGCAAACCAGAACGCCGGGCTCACCACGCCTGCAATGCCAAAAACCTCGGGGTGATAGTAATACGCGCACAGGCTGATAAACCCGCCCATCGAAGAGCCCATCACGCCGGTATGGTCGCGGCCCGGCAGGGTACGAAACTCGTCGTCTATGAAGGGTTTGACGGTCTCGATAAGGAACTTGAGGTACTTCTCGCCTTTGCCGCCCCCGTGCTTGGGGTCGCGGAAGGGGCTGTATTCGTTGAGGCGCTCCACCCCCATGTTGGGGATACCCACCACAATAGCCTCGATGCCCTCCTGGGACAGCTTCTCCATGCTCTCGTCTACCTGCCACTCGCCCACGTAGCTGGTGGCCTCATCGAAGATGTTCTGTCCGTCGTGCATGTAGAGCACGGGGTAATGGCGGTCGCTTGTGCGATAGGATGGCGGCAGGTAGACCAGAATATCGCGCTTGTTGCCCAATTGGGGGCTGCGCAAATCTTCATAAACCAACACCTCGCCCACCACGGTGTGACCAGGGCCGCTGGGGTGCGGTTTCCATACCTGTGTCTGAGTGGTATAACCCATTGGCGTATTGTAAGGGCTGGCCATCAAAAGTCGAGTCTAAAGCAACGTCTGTAACAGCGAGCCTCGAGCGCGGTTCCTAAAGCATCATGTCAAAAATCTTGATTAGCAGACATCTTCTGGCCCCTTGGGTCTCTCCAGCAACCCATTCTTAACACTTCATAACCTTTTCTTTAGCGAACGGCGGCTTTGTTGGGTGGTCCCACATTTCCCCTGAGTCCATTGCCCACACTGGGGGTATGAAAGCCTGGAGCATCTGGCTGGTGATGTGGCTGGGTAGCCTGGCCCTGGGCAATGTTTGTTCCAGCGCGTTCTACCCCACCGATCCCGACCTGCGCTGGCGCTACCGGAATCTGAACGATAATCAGGTCTACATCCAGACTTTTATCCCAACCGGCCCGGGCACACTCCTCGAGCAGCGTCGCTTTGCCTCTCGCACCGAGACCACCCAGTGGACATGCACCCCCCAGGGCTTGCGCACCCTACCCGAGGGCGATCTACCCATTCCAGGCGGTAGCGTGCGCATGACCAAACTCACCGGCGTAATCATCCCCAGCAACGAGACCTGGCGGGTCGGCGGACGCTGGATCTACCGCTACGAGCTAAAGGGCCGCATTGCGGTATTCGACCTAGCGGGTTTTCTCGAGGTCGAGAACCGTATCGTGGCCAAAGAAACCATCAACGTACCCGCTGGCCGCTTCGAGGCTTTGCGGGTTGAGGCCAGCTTCCGCGGCGAGTTTGGCATTGGCTTTGGCGGCAAAGCCACTTACTGGTTTGCCGAAGGGGTGGGTGTGGTCAAGCAGGTCAGCGAGGGCACCTTTGGCGGGCAGAGCAGCGAACTAATCGAGTTGGTACGCTAGGCTAAATCCCCAGCCCACCCACGCGCTGCTTCTCCACCGGCATCCCGGTCAAGCCGTTGAAGGCGTCTACTTCCTCTAAGAATCGGTGAAACAGGTAAATAGAGTCGTGCGGGCCGGGGCAGGCCTCGGGGTGGTACTGCACGCTGAACACCGGGTAGCGCAGATGGGCCATGCCTTCCAGGGTACCATCGTTGAGGTTGATGTGGGTGGGCTTGAAGTCCTTGAGAGAGTCGGGGTCTACCGCGTAGCCATGGTTCTGGCTGGTAATCTCGATTTTGCCGGTGAGCAGGTTCTTGACCGGGTGGTTGGCCCCCCGGTGCCCAAACTTGAGCTTGAAGGTACGTCCGCCCGCCGCCAGGCCGAGCAGTTGGTGGCCCAGACAGATGCCAAAGGTAGGCAACAGACCCATCAGCTTCCAGAGGGTCTCGTGGGCGTAGCGGGGCATGCTGGGGTCGCCGGGACCATTGGACACGAAGAGGCCGTGGGGTTCCAGGGCCATAATTTGCGCGGGGCTGGTTTTGCCCGGCACCACTATCAGCTCGAAGCCCAGCTCGGCCATGTAGCGCATCTGGGCGTGCTTGATACCGAAGTCCATCACCACCACCCGCCGCTGCCCCTTGAAGGTGGGGAACTGATACGGCAGCGGGGTGGAAACCTCGGGGGTCATATCGCGCCCATCAATGTCGGTCCATTTTCGGGCTTCTTCGCGCAGGGCGGCCAGGTCTTCGGGGGTGAAGCGGTAGCTGGGCGAACCAAAATGGGTGGCGTGGGCAATCACCCCCTTCATCACCCCCCCCTCGCGGATTTTGCGCACCAGGGCGCGGGTATCGATGCCTTCCAGGCCGATCACCCCGGTATCGCGCATGAACTCTTCCAGGCTCTGCTGGGCGCGGGGCCCGGCAGTGTACTTGCTGAACTCCCGGGCCACAAAACCCCGCACCCAGGGCCGGTTGCTTTCCATGTCGAACACGTTCACCCCGTAGTTGCCCTGGTGGGGATAGGTCATCACCACAATCTGGCCGTTGTAGCTGGGGTCGGTCAGGATTTCCTGGTAGCCGGTCTGGGCGGTGTTGAAGACCACCTCCCCCACATTCTTGCCCCGGTGCCCAAAGGCAAAGCCGTGGTAAGTAGTGCCATCCTCGAGTACCAACACTGCGCGCTCTCTCATGCCCTAAGCCTCGCTTCCTAAAGAAACAATTTACACGTTTTTCGCATTTCTATACAGCTCAGGGTTCTCGTTGTTACCCGGCGGTTCTTGCTGGGGTTATTTGCTCATCCCCCGGCATTCATTACGGAGCTTGAAACGCTAGGTCATGCTCTTTTTATAGGCGTTTTCTACATCCAGCACCTTGGTTACGCCAATTTCGCGGCAGTTGTCGTAAAAGGGGCAGGCGCTGCATTCGGCAAAAACTTTGGGCGGCAGGGCTTCGCGGGTGGTGACCTGATAGCCCAGGCTGGTGAAGAACCTAACCTGGAGCGTCCAGGCGAAAATCTGGGGGATGCCCAGGTCCTTGGCTTCGCGCTCTGCTGCCAGGGCAATCCAGCGGCCCAAACCCTGCCCCTGGCGTTCGGGGTGGATGGCCAGGCCCCGCACCTCGGCAATATCGTGCCACAGGATGTGCAAAGCACCGCTGCCCACAATATGCCCATCTTCGTCTTCCAACACGAAAAAGTCGCGCAGGTTCTCATACAGGTGGTTGTGGCTGCGCACCAGCATCAGGCCCCGTTCGGCCCAGTATTTGATGAGGGTGTAGATGGGGTCTACATCCTTCATACGGGCCTTGCGAAGCTCTACGTTGGCATCCCAGCGCACCCTGGGCAAAACGGTGGTGCCAATCTCAATCAGGTTACTCACATGCCCCCCTCAGCCTGCCCTACCCCACACAGGGGTAATGGCGATGTTACTCGAACCCAGCCTCACACCTCGACCTCGAGCTTCAGCACTTTCAAGGCTTCCCGCACCGCCTCGGGGGCGGTGCCGCCGTAGCTTCGTCGTCGGTGGATGGCGGTCTCGAGGCGGGTCAGGGCCAGGGCCTCCTCATCAAACAAGGGGTGGAAGCCCCGGAGTTCAGCCAGGCTCAGGTCGCGCAGTTCCTTGCCGCCCTCGGCGCAGTGGCGCACGATACGCCCCACCACATGATGGGCCTCCCGGAAGGGCACCCCGCGTTCGGCCAGGTAGTCGGCCAGCTCGGTGGCCAGCGAGAAGCCCGACTCGGCGGCCCTGGCCATAGCCTCGGGGTTCCATTTGAGGCCCGGCAGCATGGCCGCCAGGAGCTTGACCGAGGCCCGGTAGGTATCCACCGCGTCGAAGAGGGGCTCTTTGTCCTCCTGCAGGTCTTTGTTATAGGTTAGGGGCAGGCCCTTGGTCAGGGTAGCCAGGGTGACGAAGCTGCCCAGCACCCGGCCCGCCTTGCCCCGGATGAGCTCGGCGTGGTCGGCGTTTTTCTTCTGCGGCATGATGGAGCTTCCGGTAGAGAAGGCGTCGGGCAAAGTGGCAAAGCCAAACTCGAAGGTGGTGTAAAGGATAATCTCTTCGGCCAGGCGTGAGAGGGTAATCTGAGCGATAGCCAGGGCTGCCAGCACCTCGAGCACAAAGTCGCGCGAGCCCACCGCATCCATGGAGTTGCGCATGGGGCGGGCGAAGCCCAGCGCTTTAGCCGTCTGGTGCCGGTCGATGGGAAAGCCCGTGCCGGCCAGGGCCGCCGCGCCCAGGGGGGATTCGTTTAGGCGGTTCAAAGCGTCCTGAATACGCCCGGCGTCGCGCGTAAGCATCTCGCAATAGGCCAAAAACCAGTGCGACAAAAGCACCGGCATGGCCCGTTGCAGGTGGGTATAGCCGGGCAGGATGAGGGGGGGCTCGAGGTACTTTTCAGCCTCCTGCACCAGCACCTTTCGCAAGGCCTTCAGGTCGGCCAGCATGCCCTGCAGTTCCCCTCGAACCCACAGGCGCAGGTCGGTGGCTACCTGGTCGTTGCGGCTGCGGGCGGTATGCAGCTTGCCCCCCACCGGGCCTACCAGTTCCGTGAGGCGCGCCTCAACGTTCATGTGCACGTCTTCCAGTTCCTCACGCCACTGAAAAGTGCCGTCTAGAATTTCTTGCCGCACCGCCAAAAGACCCTGGCGTATCTGGGCCTCTTCCTCGCCAGAAAGGATGCCCTGCCGCGCCAGCATAGCTGCATGGGCCAGCGAGCCCTGGATATCCACCAGGGCCAGGCGCTTATCGAAGCTCCAGGAGGCGTTGAACTCCTGCGCGATCCGGCTGGGGGCCTCGCTGAAGCGGCCCCCCCAGGTTTTTTGGGTATCCTGGCTCAAGTATTCCTCCCTAAGCGACAGCCGATGGTGGATGGCCTATTGCCGATAGTCACAGCCCGACGTACCAGACGCACAACGCAAGGCTCGAAAGACCTACCATTCTGCACCGCAACCACCTTCATCTTCAGCCCGCGACCTGCAAACCAGGGACGGGATGCTACAGCAACTCATGAGAGCACCTCGAGCCTCCGCACCATCACAAAAGGCGGCGGGGTATTGGGGTTGGGCGTGCTGTAGCGCAGGCCGGGGTCGTACACAAAGCCAAACTGGGTGTACCACTTGAGCAGCTTGGGCTGGTCGTGCCGCACGGCCAGGCGCAGTTCCCTAGCCCGCACCTCGAAGGCCCGGCGGGCCAGCACCTCCATCAGCCGGTGGGCCACCCCCTGCTTGCGGTACTCGGGCAACACCCCGAGTTTCCTGACCTCCCAAACCCCGCGCTCTCTGGGGTCGGGGTGGCGCACCAGACGTACCGTACCCACCACTTCTGTGCCACTGAGGGCCACCCAGGCGTAGCCGCGCTCGAGGTCGGCCTGCACCCGTTCAGCCGTTTCCTGGTGGCCTGAGGAGTCCGGGGCCACCCGGTCGGCCCAGGCCCGGCGCACCAGATGGGCCACGACCTCCGCGTCGGCGGGGGTAGCGAGGCGAATCTGCACCTGGGTTGATTCAGCCTGCATGGCAAACCCCACCTGGGCCACAAAACCCTGGTAACAACGGCTGTCCCTCGACCCTCGACACCTGAGCCTCGACTAGTCCTTCGGCTGGGCCTTGGCCCGTACCCGCAGCCTGAGCGAGTTGAGCTTGATGAAGCCGTCGGCATCGGCCTGGTTATAGCCACCTTTTTCATCGAAGGAGACCAGGCTCTTATCGTAAAGCGAGAGCGGCGACTTGCGCCCGGCCAGGATAATATTGCCCTTATACAGCTTGAAGCGCACCGTGCCGGTGACGGTCTTGGCCACATGGTCCATGTAGGCTTGCAGGGCCTCGCGTTCGGGGGCAAACCAGAAGCCGTTGTACACCAGCTCGGCGTACTTGACCCCCAGCTGGTCGCGCTGGTGCATCACCTCGCGGTCGAGGCTGAGGCTTTCCACGGCCCGCCGGGCGTGGTACATCAGGGTGCCGCCGGGGGTTTCGTAAACGCCCCGCGACTTCATACCCACAAAGCGGTTTTCTACTAGATCCACCCGTCCGATGCCGTGCCGTCCGCCAATTTCGTTGAGCCTGGCCAACAGGCCGGCGGGGGAAAGCCGCTCACCGTTCACGGCCACCACATCGCCGCTTTCGACCTGAATTTCCACCAGCTCGGGCTGGTCGGGGGCGTCCCAGGGATCCTGGGTCAGGCGAAACATTCCGGCGGGAGGTTCGGCCCAGGGGTCTTCCAGCACCCCGCCCTCGAAGGAGTTGTGCAGCAGGTTGGAGTCCACGCTGTAGGGCTTCTCGAGGGTGGTGGGCACCGGAATCCCGTGTATGGCTGCATACTCCATCATTTGGGGACGGCTCACCAGGTTCCACTCACGCCAGGGGGCAATCACCTTGATGTCGGGCTTGAGCGCGTAGGCCGTAAGCTCGAAACGCACCTGGTCGTTGCCTTTGCCGGTCGCCCCGTGCGAGATGGCCTCGGCCCCCTCTTCCTGGGCAATGCGCACCAGGTGCTTGGCGATTAGGGGCCGGGCGATGGAGGTGCCCAGCAGGTAGTAGCCCTCGTAGAGCGCGCCCGAGCGCAGCATGGGGTAGACAAAATCGCGCACGAACTCTTCGCGCAAATCCAGGGCATAGGCCTTGCTGGCGCCGGTCTGGAGGGCCTTGACCCGGGCCTCCTCAACCTCCTCACCCTGGCCAATATCGGCGGTAAAGGTGATGACCTCAGCGTTGTAGTTTTCGATAAGCCATTTCAAGATGATGCTGGTGTCCAGACCGCCGGAGTACGCGAGTACGATTTTCATTCATTCACCTCTGGGTTGGGAACAAAGCCCACACAAAGCCATACAGTACCGCCAAATCTCCTGTGGTACAACCGGTAACTTGCCGCAAACATACTGAATAAGGATACAAATCTAAGCATAAGCGGTCAAGCTTGTTTTTTATTGCACCCGACCTGTTTATTTGAGCAAATTGTGCGCAAAATCAGACTCAAAGACCGCATTATCATGATTTGTTTAGAGGTTGGTGCCTGCATAACCACAAAATGTAAGTGCATAAATGTTCAAGTGGTAGTTTTGGGTGATTAACCATGCTCAATGTTTTTAGTTAGCATCGCCCAGAGTAAAGTTGCCGATTGTTCTGTGCCGCGATGCGGGCTGCTACCAAGTCGTGGCCAGTAGCCTCTGCGATGAATTCCTTGTCATGGATGATGTGGCCTTTGGCAGGCTGTTCTCAGCAAATCGGCTTGATGAAAGCGAAATCTCTGAAAACTCGCTTCACACCAGATTCGGTTAGTTCGGCGCCGGATGGCGGCGAACTAACCGGGCCGAAGTTATCCGCGTAGCGGAGGGCGATACCGCCCCTTGGAAGTTATCCGCGTAGCGGAGGGCGATACCGCCCCTTGGAAGTTATCCGCGTAGCGGAGGGCGATACCGCCCCTTGGAAGGCAGACGCTTTCTTCGCAGACCGTTCGGGAGGGGTGTGCTCTAGGATTCAAAAAGATAGCCTAATGGGGGATCTTTGGTTTGGATGATTATCTTTTTGAATCCGGTATTACTCAATTGGGGCAGGATCACAAGACCATGTTCCGAACGCAGCGCGGCGGAGTGGGGAATCTGATGCACCACCAGTACCCCGCATTCACGATCCTTTTGTCATACTAGATTCCGCGTCGCACGGCCTGCGCCTCGGAAGAGAAAGGGGTCGAGGGAAGCTGATGAGAATAACGATTACTAACTGCTTGACCGGGCATGGCGTACCCCGCATCAAATCTGCCGCAAATCCTCCAGCAGTTGCCAGCCCACCGTTTGAGGGGTGGCCTCGAGGTACGGATTAAGCTCCCGGCTCACGGACTCGGCCAGGGGTTTCAGCGCAGCGGGCTCCTGCTCGGTTCGCACCAGCAGCGTCACCTGGTAGAACTGCTGGGTCTCGGTGGGGGTGCCATCCTCGAAAAAGGTCATGGGGGCTCGCACTTTGTCCACGAGCACGTGTACCTCTCCTAGTTGGCGGGGCAGGGCCTCGCGGGGGTCGAAGGCCAGGTCTTTGGGGTGCCACAGATACCCCTGAAACAGTTTGATGGCTTTCATCGCAACCACATATCTGATTTTCGTCGCAGCATCAAAAAGCAAAAGTGGTTTCCCTCAGCCCTTCAAAAAACCTCTACTCTACCCGCGCGACCTCAACCCCGTCGCGCAAATATACCCTGGGCAACCGAGGCGAGAGCCGCACCGCTGGCTCGTAGCTCACCGTGCCGGTGAGCTCGGCCCAGCCCCACAGGCTGCTGGTAGGGCTAAAGTCGGGGGTGGCCACTTCGAACACCTGATCGAGCCCCACCGGCGCAGGGACGCGGACGGTGATCTGATCCATCGAGACCCGCCCCACCACCGGACAGATGCAGGGCTCCGGGTGCTGCGCTTCAGAACCCGAGAAATAGCGAACGGTAGCCCGGTTGAAAACCAGGCGCGGCATGCCATCGGCATACCCCACCGGCAATGTGGCAATCCACTCGCGGCCCTGGGTGGTGTAAAGGCCGCCGTAGCCGATTCTGCGCCCAGGGGGAAGCTCTTTGACCTGGGTGGGTTTGGCCAGCAGGCGGGCTATGGGCCGCAGACCCAGGTTGGGCAGCAGACCGTACAGGCCGATGCCAGGGCGCACCGCGCTCAGGCCATACTCGCCGTAGTTGACGGTACCGGCGGTGTTGCACAGATGATAGAAGTAGCCCGGTCCAAAGACCTGCTGCACCTGCTGAAACCGGGCAATCTGCTCCCTTGTCCAGGGTTCGTCCTCTTCAGCGTCGGCAAAATGAGAGTAGATGCCCTGGATGAGCAGGTTTTCGTAACGGGCAAAGTGTTCCTTGATCAGGGGCGCTTCCTCGGGCTGGAAACCGACCCGACCCATGCCGGTATCGAACTCGAGGTGTACCGCCACTGCCTTACCCAGTGCATTGAGGGCCTCGGCACTCTCGAGGGTGGAAATGGAGGGGATTAGATCCAGCTCGAGCACTTCTGAAGCCTGCTGAGGGTGCAGGCTCCCCATGAGCAGGATGCGGGCTTTGATACCCGCTCGGCGCAGTTCGCGGGCTTCCTGGGTCGTGGCTACGGCCAGCCCCCAGGCCCCCAGGCGCAACAATTCCTTACCCACCTCCACTGCCCCGTGGCCATAGGCGTTGGCCTTGACGATTCCGACCACCTGCACATGGCCTGCGGTAGTGCGCAGAAGGTTGAAATTGTGGGCCAGGACATCGAAGTTCACTTCCAGCCAAGCAGGGCGCATGCCCAAAGTCTATCGTAGTTTCACAATTTTTTTGCCTCTAAAAAAAGAGGCGCGACCCCGCCCGGGAAATTGTAAAAAGCCAGTCCTGATCGCGTTTCCTGCTATTGCACCTCACCATGTGAGGCGCAATGCACCCGGCCCAGCAAACCCTGCTGTACCGGGTATTCATGGCAACCACTTTGCGTAGAACTTGCGCCCACAAGACTTCGTCATTCTTTTGCAGCACTACCCTAAACTTTGCGAATCTTCATGCTCTGTACCTGCCCCGTTTCGGCGTTGATGCGAAAAATCTTGTACTCGCGGGTGCGGGCCGCATCGCCCAGGCTCAAGTAGGCGGTGGGTTCGCGCACCACAAAGGAAAGGGTCACCTCCCAGAACTGATTGTCGGACGAGAGTTCGACCTCCTCGAGCCGCAGTTCGGGAATCTGGCGTTCGCTAAATAGCGTCTGGATGTATTCAGTGGCAATCTTGACCGCTTCCTTGACCTCGAGCATAAGGCGATTGTACCGTACTGCACACCGCCCGGCATCTCTCGGACACCCGCTGCTCAGTTGGCAGGAAATTTGTTGCCCAGATAGTTGAGCGCATCCAGTAGGGCCAGGTTGCTCTGCTCGCCATCGCCATGACCAAAGTTGTCGTAGACCAGCAGATAGCGCTTCCCGCCCCAGTTGCCCCTGGGTATCTCACCCCCGGCCCAGGTCAGGCCTGCCGCCTCACAACCGGTCGGTGGAGTGGTGGAGGTGGTATTGTTGGCCTGAATGCGGAAGCTGGTAAACTGACCTACCGTCCTGGCCAGATTACACGACTGATTCGGTAAAACCAGCCAGTCCAGGGCTCCGTGCACCACCAGCATTGAACCGGGCCAGTTGCTCAAATTGGCAGCATATTCTATGGGTGAGCGCACCTTGTAGTTTTGCAGGGTCTGGCCGGGGGTTCCACCCAGCGCAGAGTTCAGCAAGGCCAGCAGGGTTTGGCCCGCCTGTTTCCTGGTGGCGTCGCCGGAGGCTGCAAGCTGCTCGAGCTGCTGGTACTCCGCGACCCAATCGGTGGGGCCAAAAAGGTCAATCAGAACCTGGGCCGGTGCGCCTTTCTGCACCGCACGCAAGCTGATACATCCCCCGTGCGAACCCCCAGCCACCGCCACCCGGTTCGGGTTGGCGTAGGGCATGGTGCGCCCAATGGCTAGCATCTCTAGCGCATCGTCCACCTCCCCCTGGCAGACCTCAATGTTACCCTCGGAACCATCCTCGCCACGATAGGAAGACATCAAAACCACATACCCCAAGAAAGCCAGGTTCTGACAAAGATTCTCATCGCCTACCTGGAGGCCCGCAAAGCCGCCGTGGTTCCAGAGCACAATGGGAAACCGTCCCTGGCGGTTGGGACGACAAATCTGACCAAAAATTCTGAGGTCACCGCTGCGGTAGGAAACTTTCTCCCGCAGCAAAAATACATCTTGATAGAGGGTTTGCACCGATTCCCAGTGGTTGGGGCTCACCGGGGAGGGTGGGGTGCAACCCACCAGGCCCCACACCAGCACCATCGGGCCAATCCATTTGTGCATGGAGTGATTGTACGCTTTATGCCATAAGAAAGCCTACTATTTCTGCACAGCGGATTTTTTACGATAAGCTGTGATTCGTGCCACGCAAAATCATCCTCGACTGCGACCCCGGACACGACGACGCCATCGCCATCATGCTGGCCCTGGCCAGCGAGGAACTGGAAGTACTGGGCATCACCACCGTCTATGGCAATGTGAGCCTCGAGCGCACCACCCGCAACGCCCTGGTGGTGCGGGAGGTGTTGGGCAGCAGTGTGCCCATCTATGCCGGCACCGACCGCCCCCTGGTGCGGGGCCGCATCAGCGCTGAGGCCGTCCACGGGGTCTCGGGGCTTGAAGGCCCGCACCTGCCCATCCCCACCGGCCAGGCCGAGCCCCAGCATGCCGTCCATTTCATCATCGAGCAGGTGCTCAAATACCCCGGTCAGGTCACCCTGGTCCCGGTAGGGGCCCTGACCAACATTGCCCTGGCCATGCGCCTGGAGCCCCGAATCGTTCCACAGATTCAAGAAATTGTGCTGATGGGTGGCTCCATTGACATCGGCAACTGGTCACCGAGTGCCGAGTTCAACATTCTGTGTGACCCCCACGCGGCCAAGATTGTGTTTGAGGCGGGGGTTCCCCTGGTGATGATGGGCCTCAACCTGACCCACCAGACTGTGGCCCACCCGGATCGAGTAGAGCGTTTCCGCGCCCTGGGGACCCGGGTAGGGGCTTTTACGGCGGAGCTGCTCGAGTTCTTTCGCGAGCACCACATCCAGCGCTACAAGTGGGACGGGGCCCCCATCCACGACGCCTGCGCGGTGGCATTCCTGCTGCGGCCCGACCTGTTCAAAACTGCCCTGTTCAATGTGGAAATCGAGGCCAACGAGGGGCTGGCCTACGGCCGCACGGTCTGCGACTACTGGCGCGTAACCGGCAAGCAGCCCAACTGCGAAGTGGGCCTCGAGATCGATGTCGAGGGGTTCTACGATCTACTGGTAGAGCGCATTGGGCGCTACAAAAGCTGATGGCCAATAGCCAGTGGTCTATGGCTAAAAAGACCTCAGACCCACGGGGTTGGCAAACCCGTAAGCCGCCACAGCACCCATTTTTGGCTTTCAGCTTTAGTCTTTGGGCTTTTAGCCCTTGTAAGCTATGCATCATGAGCATTGTTGTGGTGGGGAGCATCAACATGGATCTGGTGGTAAGGGTCAAGCGGCATCCGCTACCGGGCGAGACCCTGCTGGGCTCGGACTACGAAACCCACCACGGGGGCAAAGGCGCTAACCAGGCGGTAGCGGCAGCCCGTATGCTGGGCCGCACCGTGCCAATTGCTAAAGGGGCCAGCGCAGCCGCCCAGGGCACAGGGGTGCGGATGATTGGGCGGGTGGGGCAGGATGAGTTTGGCAACCAGCTCCGCAATGCGCTCAAGCGTGAGGGCATCAACGTGAACGCCACCATTCCCATCGCGGCCCCCACCGGCGTGGCCTTTATTGCGGTGAACGAAGAAGGGCAAAACACCATCATCGTCTCGCCGGGGGCCAACTACCGCCTCAGGCCCGAGAACCTCTCGTCTGCCGAGTTCGAGGGAGCACGGGTGGTGGTGCTGCAACTCGAGATTCCCCTGGACACGGTGCGCCGCGCAGCCGAGTTGGGCCGCCAGGCTGGGGCCAGGGTTATCCTGAACGCCGCACCGGCACAGAAATTACCCGACAAGCTGCTCGGGTATGTGGATATCCTGGTGGTCAACGAAAGCGAAGCCCTGGGCTTGACCGGGGTCTTGCCCGATTCGCCCGAAATGGCCCTCGAGGTAGCCAGGGTACTATCCGAGAAAACCCCTACTGTGGTGATTACCCTCGGCGAGCAAGGGGCCGTATGGGTTGGACCTGAGGGTTGGGGCCATCAGCCGGTTCCCAAGGTTGAGGCGGTAGACACCACGGGCGCGGGGGATGCTTTTATCGGTGCGCTGGCTTCAGCGATCTGCGAAGGGAAGACCCTGCCGCAGGCAGTCCGGCTGGGTTGCGTGGCCGGAGCGCTGGCGGCCACCAGGGTTGGTGCACAGGCCTCGCTGCCCTGGCGTGACGATGTAAACGCAAGGCTCGAGTCCTGAATAAAGCCTGCTGTCCGATCCTACCCCTTCCGTATTTTTTGATAGGCTATTATGCGTGTTGTTATCGGTATACCATCTGACGGAGTATTTCTACCCCGATGAAGCGCGGGACTCTTTCAATGAGCTGTGGCTCTATCCGGTAGATGACCACCGCCAGGGGCTCCTGGAATTCCGTCTGAGCATTACACCTGAATCGATGCCCCGCAGCCGACAGGACTATTTCCACAACCGGGTCTACGATTTTCACGTTACCAGACCGCACAAGCAACTGCGGATAGAAATGCAGGCCAAGGTGGTGACATTTGCGGTTCCAAAACCAAGTTCGGTGCCGGTACAGGTATTGAGCAGCCTGGAATCGCGTTTTTTTGAATTTCTAGCGCCCACACCCCGCATACCGCTGCACCACAACTGGCTCGAGCTTCTGGAGGTGCGCCGCCCTAAACCCAGCGAAGACCTGCACGGTTACCTGCTGGAAGTCACCGAGCACCTCAACCGCATCCTCAGCTACAACACCCAAGCCACCCAGGTAGACACCCCCTTGATCCAGTTTGTAGAGGGTCGGGCGGGGGTCTGCCAGGATTATGCCCAGGCCATGCTGGCCGTCCTGCGCAGTGTGGGCATTCCGGCCCGTTACGTTTCGGGGTATCTGGCCACTGGGGTGGGTTCGGAGGGGAGCCACGCCTGGGTTGAAGCTTTTGTTCCCGGCTCAGGCTGGTGTGGCTACGATCCTACCAACAACTCCACCATCACCGAACAGTACGTCAAAAAAGCCCACGGGCGCGACTACGACGATTGCCCGCCGCTCAAGGGGCTGCGGCGAGGTGGGGGTAAGGAAAGCCTAAATGTGCTGGTCAGAGTAGAATCTTTGCAAACACCACTCACCAGGAGCTAAAGGAATGGTAAGTTGGTTTTTGTCGCTGTTGTTTCGAATGGAGCAAAGCGAAGTAAGGAATCCGATGCGCCAGCGTCCGCTGGTATTATACCGGATTCAAAAAGATAATCATCAAGAGATTGAACTGTAGTGAAAAGTATCAAAAAAAGGGCATAAAGTCAGGCTGAAAGGGCAGGGAGTACGGTCAGTAGCTGGGATTTGAGGGTTTTTGCGGCATTGTGCTGTGCTGTGCGCCAAGAAAGATCTGGATGTAGTTGTTTTTGCTGTCGAATAAGGTGTAGGGCCTCGATGGCAAGGTCAGCATGTTTGAGTTGAGCAGCATAGGAACGAGAGAGGCATTTGGATAAACCCAGGTTCTGTTTGAGCAGGCGATGCACCCGCTCCAGATCCCAACGAGCTTTCCAGGCGGCAAGGACTTCTTGAATGCCTGCATCCAGGGTGGAGAAGAGGGCCATCAGCTTGAAACCTGCTGGCTGGGGTAGCCAAATCAGCAGCATATCCAGTCGACCCACATCGGCCAAGGTGATCTTGATGCGTTTGACATACCAGCCAAAACGCTTGTAATAGCGGGCTTTACCGGGTGGATAGTGCTCACCCAGTTCTCGGATAGATCGTTGCTTTCCTGCATGTTCGACCTTTTGATTCAGTCTGGCCCGAGCTACGAAAGGTATGTTGTGCTGGTAGAGCTTGGCGAGGTAAGCCTTACCCGCAAACTGGTTGTCGAACACCACGCCTGCGAGGCTATAACCATTACCATTCTTGCGGATGGCCTCGACTACCTGCCACATCGCCTCACCAGGGGTTCGGTACGGGTATACCTCCGAACTCATGGGCTTGGTGGGGAAACCCTCCAGACTCAATGGGTAGGGAAGTTTCCCATATCCAACCAGCCCACATGACAGCAGGTTATGTCCCCACACCGGAGCTTTATCACTGCTGGAGTACACCCGATCCACGCCCTCGATCCAACATCCTTGATGGGCTACGGGAACCAAGTCCACCCCCAGGTACATCCCCTTGGGGGCTGCTTCCAACCGTCGCTCTCGACTGGACTGGTGGGGTTTGGCTTCTTGTCGTAGCAGGCGACAGCTATAGCTGGGGCTATACCCTATCGTTCCACTGGCTGCTATCGCGCTGGGGGTTTTATGGGCTGATTGCAGCAAGCCCAACACATAGCCTTGTTCCCATTGTTGCAAACGCGATAAACTACACTGTACGTCTTCAAACATCGTACAGAAGTACCGTGCTGACCGGATCCTTTGCAAGGACTCTCGGCACGGTTCTTCTTTATGACGACCTTTTCAGGGGTGGGTCAATCTCTTGAATCATCCAAACCAAAGACCCCCAGAGGCTATCTTTTTGAATCCTAGAGCACTCCCTTTGGTCGGGTTAGTGCGGCGCCATCCGGCGCCGCACTAACCGAATCTGGTATTAGTAGCCAAAATACACCCGGCTCAGTTCAGCATGAATATCGGCTAGTTCTTCTAGCAGCTCCTCCAGATCGGGGTCGCGCTTTTTGAAGACCTGGTTGGCGTTTTCTAGATATTCCAGCGTGGCGGAGAGCTTACCTACCTTGCGGACGGCCTCCTTACCCACCCCATCGCTGTGGCGACGCACCGCCTCGGCAGCCCGCTTGAGGCCATCCACACTGAAACGCACACTGCGGGGAAAGCCGCTGTTCAAAAGCAGAAACTCGCCGATGCGGAGCAGCTCGAGGGTATTGTGATGAACCTTGCGGTAGGCTTCCAGTGCCCCTACACTGCGCAAGAGTGAGCGGTTGAAGTGGTTTTGAATCTCGGCCTCCCTGGACATCTCGCCCCCGCCAATATAGGCCTGCAACACCCGCAGCATGTTATCCGAGCGCTCGAGATAGCGCCCCAAGCGCATAAAGTAAAAGCCCAGATCACGTGGCAGGGTTACTTCGGCAATGCCCATAATCTGGTGACTGGCTTCCCGTACCGTGACACAATATTCGTGCAAACTCTCCTGGGCCATCACCTGCTCGGTGTTGTGATAGCACTGGTTGTGAAGCCGGTTGACCTGTTCCCAGATCTCCAGGTTCAGATAAAAACGGGTGGTACGGGCGTTCTCCCGCACCCGCCAGACACAACTGCGAATACTGCTGGGATTTTGTAAGTCGAAGGCCAGCCACTGCACCACGGTTTCTTCGGTGGGTTCAAGGTTTTCCACCTCCAATGCCCGTAGAATGCGCCCCCACCAGCCGGGCGCGATCCCCTCTACTGGAGCTTCGGCCACCGCATAGTAATTCACGTCCAGCAAACGCGCTGTGTTCTCGGCTCGCTCAATGTAACGGCCCAGCCAGTAGAGGTTTTCAGCTATTCGACTCAGCATGACAACTCCGATTGACAGGAAAAAAGGGCAGCGGAGGGAGCCCCTGCTTGCCTTTCACGACAGCACCCATGTATCCTTCGACCCCCCACCTTGCGACGAGTTCACCACCAGCGAACCCCGCCTGAGCGCCACCCTGGTCAACCCACCGGGCAACACCTTAATGCTCTCCCCTACCAATACGAAGGGGCGCAGATCAATGTGGCGTGGCTCGAAAGTTTGGGTATCCTCGGCAAAGGTAGGACTGGTCGAAAGCCCTACCACCGGCTGGGCTACAAAATTATGCGGCTCAGCCCGCACTTTCTCGATATACTCGGCCACCTGCGCTTTACTGGCGTGTGGCCCAATGAGCATTCCATATCCCCCCGACTGATCCACTTTCTTGATCACCAGCTCAGCGGCGTGTGAGAGGATGTAGTCGGCTCCATCGGGCTCGGCCCCAATATAGGTCTCGACATTCGGCAGAATAGGCTCCTGGTTCAGGTAATACTTGATGATGCGGGGCACATAAGCGTACAGCGCCTTGTCGTCGGCCACTCCATTGCCAATGGCGTTGGCCAGCGCCACCCGACCTTCGCGGTAGACCTTGACCAGCCCCGGTACCCCCAGCACCGAGTCGGGCCGGAAGACCGTGGGATCCAAAAAGTCATCGTCAATACGGCGGTAGATCACGTCTACATGCTGCCGACCCGCAGTAGTACGCATCCAGACCCGACCCTCATCCACAAACAAATCGGAGCCTTCCACCAGTTCCACCCCCATCTGTTGTGCCAGGAACATGTGCTCAAAGTAGGCGCTGTTGTAAGGGCCAGGGGTCAGCACCACCACGCAAGGCTCGGCCACATCACGGGGCGACAAGCTCTTGAGCGTGCTGAGCAGCATATCGGGGTAGTCTTCGACCAGTCGAACTCTGGCTTTGGACAGCAGTTGGGGAAACGCCCGGCTCATCACCCGGCGGTTGGAGAGTACATACGAAACCCCCGAGGGGGTGCGCAGGTTGTCTTCTAAGACCCGATACTTCCCCTCCTCATCGCGTACCAGGTCTATCCCGGCCACATGGGTAAAGGCCGCGTGCGGTAGCTTGACCCCATGTACTTGCCGGTAGTATTGCGGATGGTTGAGCACCAACCCCGGTGGCAGCACGTTATCTGAAAGAATATGCTGGCCATTGTATATGTCATTCAGAAACAAGTTAAGTGCTTTGACCCGCTGAATGAGCCCTTGTTCCACCACCCGCCACTCCGAAGCCGGAATAACCCTTGGAAGAATATCCAGCGGAAAAGGCCGCTCGGCAGCCGAAGGGTCGCCGTACACCTGGAAGGTAATGCCCTGGTTGCGAAAAGCCAGCTCGGTCAGGGCCCGGCGGCGCTGGAAGTCCTCGAGTCCCAGTTCGTTGAAGCGGTTCACCACTTCCACGTAGTGCTTACGGGGTTTGCCTTCGGCATCGAATACCTCATCGAATACCGGGCTTTTGTAGCCCGTAAACCAGCCCGCTGCCTGCTTCATGCAGGGATTATATCGTTTGGCGAATATTTATCCAGAAGGGGGATCCAAAAGAAGCCCCGCAGGCGGGGCTTCTTCAAAAGCCTGCTTGGCTATGGGTTAGTTGAGGCTTTCGCCCACGGTCTCTTCAAACAGCTTGCGGGCTTCGTCCAGGCTCATCTCCAAGACCTGGGAAATTTCCTCGGCCAGGAGATGCATGGCCCGGCGCAGGGCCTGGCGGTCAAGATCGGGCAGGCCCTTCTCGAGTTCCCAGGCCCTGAGCTGACCGGCCAGGGTGGCGATACGGAAAGGGTCGCCATCGGCCAGTATTTCGGTGGTTTTGCGGTGGCGAGCTGCCCATTGACGGGGCAGGGGCAGGCGGCCCTCGCGCAGCAAGGCCAGGATTTCATTGACCTGATCCGGCGACAAGGCCCGGCGCAGACGGGTGGTTTGCGGGGCTTCTACGGGTACATAGGCCTTGGAACGTGTTCCAGGAAAGTCCACTTGATAATAGCTCTTGTCTGAACCAGCAACCGAACGCTGGGCGATCCCCGCCACCACACCTACGCCATACGGCGGCAACACAACCTTATCTCCTGGACGGTATTCGCTCACAACGCCACTCCTTTCAACAACACCCCAAGCAGATGCTCGAGGTAGGCTTCCCGTGGAAACTCGAGCTGCGGGTTGCAAGCCAGGGCTGCGATACTGGCAGCAGTCAGACTGGTGTCCAGTTCAGCGCGAACTTCTCCTCTGGTCTTGCCGTCCTGCACCAGCTTTTCCAGCAGATGCTGGTAGTGCTCGTGCATGCCCCTGAGCCAACCGGTGGTATCCATCGGATGGGCTTCTCGTGCTACCGCTGCCCACAAACCACGCCACTCCTCCACCCAGGCGATGCGAAGCCGCAACACTTCGGCCAGTCGGTCGCGGAAGGAGCCATTCTGTTTCACCACTTCTTCTACTTTCTGGTAGTAGGAGAAGGTATGGTGCTCCACCAGCGCCTTCAGCAGGTCTTGTTTATCCTGGAAATAAAGATAAACCGTGCCTTTGCCGACTTCGGCTTCCCTGGCTACTTCCTCGACTTTTAGACCCGACAACCCCCGGTCTCTTAGGACTCGGATGGTTGCCTCGAGGATTGCTTCGCGTTTGGGGGCAGTCCGAGCCTCCACGGTCACGGCTACAAAGTGTACCAGAACCCCAAGGGGTATAGATGAGACCGATCCAGTATAGAAACTTGGTCATATCTAATATTACCGTCTCAATAAGGGTTTCTCGAAATTGGTCAGATATCTCGTGATTCATTTGGGGAGATTTTTTATTTACTTTCTATCCAGTAAATTAACATAACATTCCGATAAAAACAAAATTATCGGGAACGCCTCGCATAAGTATACAAAAGCTCCGGAACATAAACCATCCCCCCAAAGGCCCCCCGGTGGCCCCAGTCGTTTTTCCGCAATTGTTCGCTTGAAGCCATACTCCCCCATCCAGACGCGTAAACTACACTGGTGCCATCGGGTCGTGTTCACGAAGCCATCAATATAGGCGTGTTGGGTTTGGCCTCCGCTGCCTATTGGGTCTATCAGAAGGAAATTTCCGTTTCCCAACCCATTGCAGTCGCCTTTGTTAGCAGTTTCTTGATCGGCACCTTTCTGATTACTCCTGACCTGGATCTGGCTGAACAACAGGTGCGGGCTAAGGGGCGCTGGGGTTGGCTGGGCTGGTTTTGGGTTCCCTACGGCTGGATGTTTGCCCACCGGGGGCTTTCGCACACCTGGATTGTGGGCCCCCTAACGCGCCTGCTGTACCTAGGTGCGATGGGGGTGGTGCTGTACTGGATCATCACCGCCATTGCGGGCTATGTGGGCCTCAATTTCAACCTGCAAGCCCAGCCAAAAGCACCGCCCCAGGAAGTCTTGTGGGCACTGGTGTTGGGGTATTATGCCTCGCAGTGGTTGCACCTGATCGCCGATGGCATCAGGCCCGATTCAGGCTTGCTACGTTCGGGCAAGCGTCGTCGCTAGAGATCACCCATTGGGACATGTCCGTAGCCCTGACCCTCGATGGATACCGACCGGTTGACCTGTGATACCAGATTCGGTTTGTTCGGCGCCGTATGGCGGCGAACTAACCCGACCGAAGTTATCCGCGTAGCGGAGGGCGATACCGCCCCTTGGAAGGGAGTGCTCTAGGATTCAAAAAGATAGCCTCTGGGGGTCTTTGGTTTGGATGATTATCTTTTTGAATCCGGTATGACCAATCTGGCCGCAAGGTAGGAGATTCTTCATGAATGGTGCAAAATTTTGGGTGGATCATCTGGGGTTAGAGCCGCACCCGGAGGGTGGCTTTTATCGCCAAACCTACATTGCCGGCGAGTCCATCGCCAAGCCACACCTGCCCCACCGCTATACGGCCCAGCGGCCCTTTTCCACTGCCATCTACTTCCTGTTGGAATACCCGGATTTTTCGGCCTTACACCGACTTAAAAGCGACGAAGTCTGGCATTTCTACACCGGCAGTTCACTCACCTTATGGCTGATTTCGCCTGAAGGGGAGCTTTCCAGCCTGCATCTAGGCCCTGACCCCAGCCAGGGACAAAGTTTCCAGGGGGTCGTTCCCGCCGGTTACTGGTTTGCAGCCAGCCTAGATGCACCCAAGACCTTCGCCCTGGTAGGCTGCACCATGGCCCCTGGTTTCGACTTTGCCGACTTTGAGTTGGCCCAAGGAGAGCATCTGGCTCAACAATTTCCCCAGCACCGCAACCTGATCCAGAGGCTGACCCGATGAGCCCTGCGCTCCGTAGGGAGCGTGGGTCATTGCCGGAGTAGGGCTCAACTAATGGATTTCTTACCAATAGAGCTGTCCATGAAAGGACTATTGCTGTGAATGCGATGCCTCCCAGACCAGACCACCTGCCCTTAGCCAGAATCGCCATCTACCTGACCTTTTTTGTTTGCGGCTTCATTCTGGCGGCCTGGGTTTCGCGCATCCCGGCCATCAAGCAGAGCCTGGGCCTCAATACCGGTGAGCTGGGCTTGGTGCTGTTGGGCGCACCGGTGGGGTTGGTGCTGGCCATGCCCCTCGTCGGCTGGCTGATTGCCCACTGGGGCAGCCGCCCGGTGCTGACGTTCGCTTCCTTTAGCAACTGCTTTTCACTGCCGCTACTGGCCCTGGCTCCCAGTGGCTGGACACTGGCCCTCGCGCTTTTTGTATTTGGCTTCACCAACGCCGCTATGGACATCTCGATGAACGTCCAGGCCGTGGAGACCGAAAAGCGCAACGGAAGGCCCATCATGTCCAGCTTCCACGCGCTCTTTAGCCTGGGGGGCCTGGTGGGGGCTGCGCTGGGCGGTGCAGCCGCAGCCGCCGGGATGGAACCGCTCCCTTTTTTCACCTCGATGACAGCCGTCTCGGTACTGCTGATGCTATGGGCTATTCGGTATCTGATACAGGTTCGGCCCGCCCCCAGTGGGCCGCGCTTTGTATGGCCTCGAGGCGTGCTCTTGGGTTTGGGATTAATCGTGTTCTGCACCGGCCTGGGCGAGGGTGCGGTGGCCGACTGGAGCGCGGTCTTCATGAAGCAAGTGGTCGGCAGCAGCGAAGCCGTAGCGGCGTTGGCTTTCTCGGCGTTCTCGGTGGCGATGGTGGTGGGGCGCCTGACTGGCGATGCCCTCACCCACCGCTTCGGCCCGGTGGCCCTGGCCAGAGGAGGCGGTCTGTTCGCTGCGGCTGGCTTTGTTACCACTTTGCTAGCTACCCGCCCGGAGGTGGCCATGCTGGGTTTTGTGATGATCGGGCTGGGCTACTGCACCCTGTTCCCCCTGGCTTTTAGCGCAGCGGGGCGTGTGCCAGGGGTTGAACCCGGGGTTGCACTGGCCTCGGTAGCGACCCTGGGCTACCTGGGCTTTCTGGTGGGGCCGCCGGTGATTGGGTTGATTGCCCAAGCCACCTCGCTGCGGGTATCGTTTGCACTGGTAGCGGGGCTGGCGGTGGTAATTGCCTTGCTGGCAGAGCTGCTGCGGCCCAAAACAGGTTAGGTCATCAATTTTGTGATGTGAACAAGCAGGTATTACAGCATCATTGCGTTATGCGGAGCCGAGTAGCGATCGTGCGCATTTTGGCTTTCGGCCTTTCTCTACGGGTTACTGGTATTTTCCTCGAGAGCCTCCAGGGTCTGCCAGCTACGGTTGACCAATAAGGGTAGGGGATTAACTACCCGCTCGTCCGAACGCCACCAACTCCCATACACCCCAAAGTGCAGATGCGGGGGTGTGGTGCGGGCATTGCCGGTGTTGCCCACGTAACCCAGCAAGGTCTGGGGTGTGACCCGATCACCTACTTGCAGGCCATCGGCATGTTGGTCGAGGTGGGCGTAGTAGTAGCGCCGCCCGCCTGGCCCCAAGACCATCACGTAGAGCCCACCCAACTGCCCATAACCCATCCGGATAACCAGGCCTTCGGTGGCCGAGTAGATGGGCGTTCCCCTGGGGGCAAAGATGTCCTGGCCTTCGTGCAAGCGCCCACCCGGGCGGGGCGCCATAAAGGTGTCGGTTACCTGACGCACCCGCACACCCCGCACCGGCATCAGGAGTTCATTATCGGGGGGCTGCGCCAGCAGGCGGGCGTAGTCGTCAAAGTGCGTCCAGCCGGTTCCGGGGCTTTCATCAGGTGCTTCGCTCCCAGGGTCTTGCTGGCTCGAGCGCGGCCATACGCAAGCGCTCAGGACGAATAAGAACAGCAGCAAGAGAGCATTTTTCACGAAGAGTGGACTCCTTATCGCCCTGTCAGGGTTTGCCAGTTGCGGTCACGCAGCAGAGGGAGGGGGTCGAGGGCCCGGTAATCGCAGGTTTCGCGTCCCCCCTCGTAGATGCCAAAGTGCAGGTGGGGCGGCGTACCTCGAGCGATGCCGGTATTGCCCACGTAGCCCAGCAGGGTTTGGGGCGTTACCCAGTCTCCCTCCCGCAGGTCTGGGGCAAAGCGGTCAAAGTGAGCGTAGTAGTAGCGCTTCTCGCCTGCCCCCAGCACGAAAATTTGCAATCCTCCCACCGGGCCATAAGCCATCCGCAGCACAAAGCCTTCCGTGGCCGAATAGACCGGGGTACCCCGTCGGGCGAAAATGTCCTGCCCCTCGTGGCGGCGGCCTCCGGGGCGAATGGCCCCAAAGCTATCCCAGACCTGCCGCACCCGAACCCCCTGCACGGGCATCAGTAAAGCTGGGTCGGGTTCGCCCAACAGATGCGGGGCCAGCCTTGCAATGCGCTCCCGATAGCCCGGCCATTCTTCCCACTTGGACTGCTCACTGGGGTTTCGTGGAGGCGGGGCCGGATTGCACTCGCCCACCTCGCGAACATAAGGCTGGGTGGGGATATAACGCAATTTCTGCGCCAAAACCAGCGAACAAAACAGGATAAAAATAGTCATCCAGATAATCCAGCGCACCCTTGTAGCTTGACGGAAAGCTTTGAAAGTTGGGTTAGAAGTGCAAAAACCCCCGACCGAAGCCGGGGGTCAGATCCAGATCGGTTTTATTGTGCTATGGCCTCTTTGGCCTTCTGTTTCTTGGCCACTTGCTCGGCCACCCAGGCATAGGTGCGCTCCATTCCCTCGCGCAGCGGGCGATGAGGGGCCCAGCCCAGCTTCTCTCGAATGCGGGTATTGTCGGAGTTGCGCCCCTGTACGCCGGTAGGGCCCGGAACGTTGCGGATGCTGAGGTTTTTACCGGAAATTTCGATGGTCATGCGGGCCAGATCGTTAATGCTGATCATCTCTTCCGAGCCGATATTTAGGGGGCCAATGTAGTCGTTGTTCATGAAGCGCTCGATGGCTTCCAAACACTCGTCGACATACAAGAAAGAACGGGTCTGGGTGCCGGGGCCCCATACCTCTATCACGCCGCCCTCGGGGGCCTCGGCAACTTTACGGCACATGGCCGCAGGCGCTTTCTCGCGCCCCCCCTCCCAGGTGCCCTCGATTCCAAAGATGTTGTGAAAACGAGCCACACGCACATCCATCCCATAGTTACGATGATAGGCAAAGTAAAGCCGCTCGCTAAAGAGTTTCTCCCAGCCATACTCGCTATCCGGCATAGCCGGGTAGGCCGAGTCCTCTGCGGTGACAGGCTTGGAGGGATCGAGCTGGTTGTACTCGGGGTAAATGCAGGCTGAGGAAGAGTAAAAGACCTTCCCCACCCCCTTGTGGCGTAACTCCTCCAGTACATTCAGGTTGATCAGGGCCGAGTTGTGCATGATGGCGGCATCGTTCTCGCCGGTGAAAACAAAACCGGCACCCCCCATATCGGCAGCCAGCTGGTAGACCTCGTCAAACTTGCGGTCAATCACCTGGGCTACCAGGCGGGGGTCGCGCAGATCGCCCACCACAAACTCGTCGGCGGGGCTTTCCGCGAACTCGTGACGTTTGAGATCTACACCACGCACCCAGTATCCCTGAGCTTTGAGCTTCTTGACCAAATGCCCACCAATAAATCCACCTGCACCGCAAACGAGAGCTGTTTTCATGCCTTTCCTCCTCAGATATCTAGCTTGTAGCGACGCAGGCCTAGCAACTGCATCAGCACTGCCACCACAAACCTGGGGTTGTTTTGCAAATAGCGCCGGGCCAGCCGCTTGGGTTCAGAAACCATGCGATAGAACCACTCCAGCCCGCTCCGCTGCATCCAGCGTGGGGCCTGCGGCTTGAGGCCCGCGTGAAAGTCGAAGGCAGCCCCAACGCCGATCATGACCGGGGCCTGCACCTTGCCCAGGTGGGCAGCCATCCAGCGTTCCTGCTTGGGGGTGCTGAGGCCCACCCAAACGATGTCGGGTCGGGCCGCGTTGATCCGGGCCACGATGGCCGCATCCTCCTCGGGGGTCAGGGGACGAAAGGGAGGCGAATAGGTACCCACTACCTGCAAGCCCGGAAACCTCTCCTGAAGCTTATCGCGCAACTGTTCGGACACGCCTTCGTTGCCGCCATAGAAGAAGTGACGGTACCCCTTCTGCAAAGAAGCTTCACAAACGGCCAGCATCAGATCGGGGCCGTACACCCGGTCTACGTGCTTGTGTCCGGCCAGGCGACTCATCCAGACCATCGGCATACCATCGGGCGTGACCATCCCGGCCTGGTTATGAATACGGCGCAACTCTGGGTCGGCCTGGCTTTCCATAACCCCATGCACCCCGGTGACGCAAACATAGGTATGGTGTTGTTGCCGAATCCAGGTATCCAGAACCTCGAGCGCCATCGGAATGTTAATGGCACTGATGCCCACCCCCAGCACATTGGTTCGCTCAATCATTCAATATGCCCCCTTAGAACCCAGCACCGCCATCACGGTACGGAACAGTAGATACACATCCAGCCACGGCGACCAGTTGCGGATGTAGTAGGTATCGAGTTCTTCTTGTAGTTTGAGATCGCTATCGGAGCGAGCCAGCACCTGCCAGAAGCCGGTAATGCCCGGCAACACACTATGTCGCAGTTCGCGGAACTCGGGCGAGAAGTGCTCGAGGTGATACCCCGGAAAGGGGCGCGGCCCCACCAGGCTCATCTCTCCGCGCACCACGTTGTAAAGCTGGGGTAACTCGTCCAGGCTGGTCTTGCGCAGGAAGTAGCCCACACCAGGCAGGATACGCGGGTCTCGTTTGAGTTTGAATGAGTTCTCCCACTCGGCTTTGGCCTCAGGGTTCTCGGACAGGTATCGCTCCAAACGCTCCTCGGCATCGGGGTACATGGTACGCAGCTTGAGGATATTAATGGGTCTACCCGCAAAACCTTCTCGGGTCTGGGTGAAGTAGGGCGAACCCGGGCTGACCAGGCGGATCCACAAAGCCAGCAGCCATATCAGTGGCAGGCTGAACACGAACAACGGCCAGCCCAGCAAGCGATCCATCCACCATTTCATGGCTCGGTTTCGCGGCAGCAGGAGGTTTTTGCGCACAGCAACACCGTGAATACGCCCCAGGCTGCGCACTGCAAACCAATCGATGGTGGGCTCGCCCAAATCCGGCACCACGGTAACGTGCAAAAAAGGAAGGCGATGAACCAGCTTTTTGAGTTCGGCCCGCCCGATGCTTGAAATAGCCACAAAGGCTTCCTTGACCCCCAGCTCGCTAACCTGCTCGGCCCGATCAAGGCCCCCTATAACCGGAACCCCCTCAATTAAACGATGCTGCTTATTGGGGTCGTCGTCCAGAAAGGCTACCGGAACCATACCCAGATAGCGCTCCTGCTGGAGGGCTCGAGCCACCATTGACCCAATCAGACCGGCTCCTAAAATTACCACTGGATAACCCCAGCAGCTCGCTCGAATCAGGAGCTCTCGAGCCAACGCATTCAAAAGAGGTACCAGCAGTACGGCCAACATGCCCGCAATAAGCACCAGGCCTACCAGGGCTCGCGTAGCCGGCAAAATGGCAAAAACCACCGCCATAAGAGCAAACAGCAAAACGGTAATCAGAAAGGTGCGGCGCATTCGCTCGACTGGATGAATGCCATAGCCAGGATACAGTGCCCAAAACAGATAACCCAACGGGAAGGCGGCGAGTATCAGGCCCAGAAGGGCATAATCGCTCCAGGTCAGGGAGTGGGGCCAAAATCCTGAGAGAATCTCACGCACGAGCACAGCCAGGCCCAGCGAAAGCTCGAGTGCCAATACATCTGTCAGCCACAAAATAGCCGGTATCCAATTAGGGGCTGGCTTGCTCCACAAAGCCCCAACACGACGGCTGTCTTCTTGTGTAGCTGCCCAAGATCCACCGTACTGTGCCATAATCTCCTTTCGCCGAAATGTTGACCTATATGAAAGCGCTCCCACTCAACATCAGCGAGAATATGGAAAAATCGTAGAGCATTGCTGTCAAAATGCCATGGAAAATCCAGCATCTTTAACGCAGTAACGACCGCATAACGCCGATTGGATATAAATGCGAAGAGGAGCTTGTTGCAAAAACTCGTTCCAGAGCATACATAAATCGTTTAGAGAGGGATTACAAACAGTAACGCATTTGCCATTGCCCAAGTCTACAAAAAGTTTACCACCATTAATTTATCATTATGCAATAGTGCTGTATTTGTATTTATCAGATCACAACTTATTCCATTGCTTACATTACAGCGTCGTAGAGATGGCTATACCTGGGGATTTGCCCTTCCATGGCAACCCCACCCCTGCCCTCCCCTGCTAGGGGAGGGCAGGTAGTGTATGGGGGTCTATACGACGCCGCAATTACTTGCGCAACAAGCTAGTAGCATCCTGATACCAGCCCACGATATCCATACCGCCGAAAACAATCGTTCTCAAGTCTTGTAGATTCTCGTCGGTAACTACGAAGCGTGGAATTTGACTGGGGTTGTCCTGGGGCCTGACTGCGCGCAAATGCACGGTAGCTGCTAGCCGATAACCTGTTTCCAGGCTTGCCCGTGATACCCTGGAATTCACCGCATAACCAGGAAGGCCATAGGGGTAGGACATGGTCAACACTGCCTTGCCCAGCGCATCTTCCAGAATAGCTCGACTTTTAAGCAGTTCTTCGTGCTGCTCTTTGGGTGAAACCTGGCGCAAGTTGCGGTGGGTGTGGGTATGGGCGCCAATAGCCATACCGGCAGCGTCCAGTGTTCGCAAGCCTAAAAAGTCCAGCGGCCTCATGGCTTCAATGGAGTTTCCAAAATAAGACGCCATTTGATTCAAGGTATAAGAATCTTTTTGCAGCAATCCTGTGGTGACAAAAAATGTAGCAGGCAATCGGTATTTTTGCAATATGGGCAGCGCTATTTCTACGTTGTCTTGGTAGCCATCATCAAAGGTGATAGCCACCCTCGGCTTGCCCAGGGGTTGTGTTGATGGCAACAACACTTAGTCGAACCCCACCACCGCACAATGGGCAGCCAGCCACTCCAGATGGGCTTCAAACTGCGCCGCTGAGGTTGAGTATTGGTAGAGTCGTGAGGGGCGAATAGAGTGATAGGCCAGCACC
Source organism: Meiothermus sp. (assembly GCF_026004115.1). Classification (NCBI taxonomy): domain Bacteria; kingdom Thermotogati; phylum Deinococcota; class Deinococci; order Thermales; family Thermaceae; genus Meiothermus; species Meiothermus sp. Next base: position 1,733,813 of record NZ_BPIM01000001.1, on the reverse strand, counting down.
ACCGTGCGATTGGAAGATACCAATCCGGCTCGATCTAAAACCTTGAAATAGGCATTCAGGAATGGGCGCACTTTGTGAATGCGTCTAGAAGAGGTGGTTGTAGTGTTTTCAGACGAGGTCTGGGTCATAGAGCAGAAGTGAGTTGGATGAGGGTATCGTTGTTTTTGTGCCTTACATCGCGTAAGCCCAAAATTCAGTGCAAAACCCACACAAGTACTAAGTGCACTTCCAAATCCTTCCAAGTCGTTGCTGGGAAGCCACATGGGCCGGATCCATAAGCGTTGGGTTGCATCTGGCATGACAAGCTAGCGCAATGGTCTATACTAATTTACGCTGTTTTGGATACTATCTGGGCGCCAAGTATGCGAATTCTTTTAACTGGATATGGTTGCAGCCCAGATCATGGGTCGGAAGAAGCTGTTACTTGGGGCTGGGCTCTGGCATTGTCACGCCACTGCGAGGTGTGGGTCATTACCTATCCCCGTTATCGCAGCAACATCGAGCGTTATCTAGAAGCCAACCCAAATCCCAATTTGCATTTTTATTATGCCTCTCCTCCCAAGGCAATCGACCCCTGGAATCCAGAAAAAGGTACTGGCAACATCCGGCTACATTACTTGCTCTGGCTGGGCGAGATGTTCAAGGTAGCCAAAAAACTTCACCGCGAGGTGGGTTTTGATCTGAGCCACTTCGTGAGCTGGAATACTGTTAGCGCTCCCCCTCCACTGTGGAAACTGCCCATTCCTTTCATTTGGGGTTCGGTAGGTGGCGGTCAGATGGCCCCCTTTGCCTACCGCAGGTATTTCACAACAAATGCTTGGGAAGAAGCCCTGCGCAGTTTGCGGGTGTTGGCCTTACCACTGCTCCCTCCGGTACGCCAGGCGGTTCGGCACACTTCGCTCATCCTGGCTACTAACGCAGAGACCGAAAGCCTCCTGCGCCGAGCTGGAGCGCGGCGAATCGAAATGTTCAACGTCTCTGGACTACCGGATAGCTACGTGCCTTCTGAACCCCCGGCCCACCCCCACCAACCCACCATGACCCTGCTGTGGGCAGGACGACTGGAATCCATGAAGGCCCCTCTGCTGATGCTTCAGATCATGCAGCAGGTGGCTGATCTTCCGGTGCGCCTGCTGGTTGCTGGCGACGGCCCCCTGCGTCCGATGTGTGAAGCCAAAGCCAAAGAGTTTGGCATAGAGCACAAGGTGCAGTTTTTGGGTCGGGTCAACTGGCACCAAATGAAGGAACTGTACCGCAGTGCGGATGCGTTTCTTTTTACGAGTCTGAGGGATTCTTTTGGCAGTGTGAACCTCGAGGCCATGTCTCAGGCCTTACCCCTCATAGCTTTTGATCACCAGGGGGTGGGATATTTTGTGCCCTCAGAAGCTGCTATCAAGATTCCAGTCACGACGCCCGAAAAAGATATTCGGGCTTTTGCAGAGGGCATTCGCAAGCTATACCACCACCCCGAACTGCGCCAGCGCATGGGGCGTGTAGCCTGGGAATATGCGCGTTCGGAAATGGAAAGCGTGCGTACCCTGCGAATGCTCGAGCTTTATCGAAAAGTACTCGAGTCCAAATCCCCGCAAAGTCTCCAGGACGCATCACAACGGGTAGTCTAGAATTAGCGCGCCCATGGTATTTCCAGACCCACCTTGTGGATTGTATCAGCTACCTCCGCGCGCTTCGCATGAATATCTCACCCAGCCTGCGTTCGGAACTGTAACGCATAGACCAGTGCACAGGTAACTCATTACAATGTCGTAGAGATGGCTATACCTGGGGATTTGCCCTTCCATGGCAACCCCACCCTTGCCCTCCCCTCCTAGGGGAGGGTAGGCAGTGTATGGGGGTCTATACGACACTTCACCAAGTATGATATTTCGCCACACACTGCACACTCCTTGGGGGGATGTGTACACTGTTATGCGGCATGAATGCTTTTTCTTTATACGGCAATAACCAGGAGACTTCATGGCCAAGCGGGTAGTGTTGGCCTTTGGAACGCGCCCCGAGGCTATCAAGATGGCCCCGGTAATCTTTGCCATGCGCAAGCAGGCCGGGATTGAGACCATTGTGCTTTCGACCGGACAGCACCGCACGCAGCTCGAGGACGCCTTGCGGGTTTTTGACATCGTGCCCGACACCGACTTGCAGGTGATGACCGACCGCCAGACCCTACCAGCCCTGATGGGGCGTATCGTACCTGCCGCTGCAGACAAACTCAAGGAATTACAGGCCGATTACGTGATGGTGCACGGCGATACCCTGACCACCTTTGCCGTAACGTTGGCGGCTTTTTTTGAGCAGATTCCGGTAGCGCATGTGGAAGCCGGGTTGCGCAGCTTCAACATGCAGGAGCCCTTTCCGGAAGAAGCCAACCGCCGCCTGACCGACGTGCTCACCGACCTGGACCTGCCCCCCACCCACACTTCCAAGCAAAACCTGTTGCGAGAAGGCAAGCCCGCACAAAACATCATCGTGACCGGCCAAACCGAGGTAGACGCAGTGCTTTATGCCAGCGAGCGCGGCACCCCCCCACCTTTGCCCAAAGGCAAGCGCATCGTAGGCGTGACCATGCACCGACGCGAGAACCTGCCCTGTATGCGCAAGCTGGCGGCAGCCCTGGCGCGGGCAGCCAGGGCCCACCCCGAGTGTCATTTCGTGTATCCGGTACACCTGAACCCGGCGGTTAGAGAAGCGGTCTTCCCCGAGCTTGAGGGGGTGCCTAACTTCGAGTTAATTGAACCGCTGGAATTTGGTGCCATGGCCGGCTTGATGAAACGCTCCACCCTGCTAGTGACCGACTCCGGGGGCGTACAGGAGAGCGGGGCTACGCTGGGGGTACCGGTGGTGGTGCTGCGCAACGTCACCGAGCGGCCCGAGGGGCTGGCGGTGGGAGCCCTGAAGCTGGCCGGCACCGACCCCGAACAGGTCTTTACCACCATTGACAACCTGCTCTCGGATGAGGCCGCCCTCGAGGCTATGCGCAACAAGCCCAACCCCTATGGCGATGGCAAGGCAGCCGAACGCTGTGCCCAGGGAGTGGCCTGGCGCCTGGGGCTGGGAGAACGTCCGCCAGATTGGCAAGGCCCTGCTTAGCCATAGAGAGCAGGACGGCAAAAGTTACAGTCCTAGCTTATGAAAAATCCCAAAGTTTCCATCCAGACTGAGCTGGGCGAGATTGTGCTCGAGCTCTTCCCCGCCCAGGCCCCCATCACCGTGGCCAACTTCCTGCGCTACGTAGATGAAAACCGCTACCAGGGAGCTACTTTCTACCGCACCGTGCGTCTGGATAACCAGCCCCAGAGCCCAGTCAAGATTGAGGTGATTCAGGGAGGGCTCGGCATGGGCTACCATTCAGCCAAGCTGCCCCCTATACCGCTGGAGACTACCGCCCAAACGGGCCTGCGTCATCTGGATGGCACCGTTTCGATGGCCCGCCTGGAGCCAGACTCGGCCCAGTCGGAGTTTTTTATCTGCATCGGCGACCAGCCCGAACTCGACTATGGCGGCAAGCGCAACCCGGATGGGCAAGGTTTTGCTGCTTTTGGACGGGTGATAGAAGGCATGGAGGTTGTCCATCAGATTCATCAGCTGCCCGCCGGGGGGGATGTTCCGCCGGTGCAGGGCCAGTGGATCTTGCAACCAGTTATGCTATTTTCTATAAAATGCGTATAATGTACATAGCATTGGCTTGACGAATTATGCAAACACTTGAAGGGTACTTTGTAAGCTTTGGAGTCGAAAAGATTTTTTATCGCGGCTGGCGGCCTACCAAAGCCAAAGCAGTCCTGCAGGTAACGCACGGATTCGGTGAGCACAGCGGGCGCTACGAAGGCTTGGCCCAGTACCTGGTTTCTTTGGGTTACGCCGTGTATGCCCAAGACCTTAGAGGGCATGGCCGCTCAACGGGCCAGCGAGGACACATTGAAAGCTGGCTTGACTATTGGTACGACCTGACCCTTTTTCGCAATCAGTTGGAGACCCTCGAGCCCAAACTACCCATCTTCTTATACGGCCACAGCATGGGTAGCCTGGTGGTGCTGGATTACCTGGTAAAACAACCGCCTGATCTGCGGGGGGCCATAGTAAGTGGGGTATTGCTCGAGCCCGGCCAACCCGCACAGCCTTTGCTGGTAGCTATTGCCCGGCTGCTCTCCCGCTTCTGGCCCCAAGCACCCCTCAGGCTCAATTTAGATGTTAATGCCCTCTCCCGCGACAGCGCCGCCGTGCGAGCCTACCGAAGCGACCCCCTGGTGCATAACCGCGTGAGCGCCCGCTGGGGTACCGAGGTGCTGCAAACCATCGAAACGGTCAAGGCCAAGGTCAAAGACATCTGCGACCCCCTGCTCATCCTGCACGGGGAAGCCGATGCCATCAATCGGGTGGAGGGGGCCCGCTGGCTTTTCAGAGAGCTCGCCACAGCCGATAAAGAGCTTCGGGTTTACCCCGGAGGCTTCCACGAACCCCACAACGACCTAAACAAAGATCAGGTTTCGCAAGACATCGCCGAGTGGCTCGAGCGGCACCTCTAGCGATTTAGGTTAATCTTCCTGCCTATCATTCCGCAGTCAAGCACCTGGAGCCGCTTGCCCCCGTATATGCACCGCCCCTTTGCAGTGCCAGATTCCTCCTCGTTTTCTGGGTGCCTCTGAACTCCACAGGAAGTCAAGGGGCACAGGATACCGGGGCCATTTTGGGGTGCACCAGTAACTTTGTAGCCCGCCCAGGGCTGGTGCATAAAGTAAAGCCACGCCTTCCTCCCCCAACGGGGGAGGCTAGGTGGGGGCATAACACCCAGCCATCTCGCCTTGCTACGAGCATTTTTGCAACCCCAGACGTCTGAAGCACCCCTGGCTGAGGTTTGTGAGGGTTCACGCACCGACCCTGGTAGCCCGCCCCAGCGAATTGCACCAAACCCAACTGCATTGTGCTTAGCCACCTGTACCGGCATCGGGATGGGACAAATGTACTCCTGGACGGTAATGGATTGGTAACGAGGGCTTTCTAGGGTTTAGACAGGAGGCCTTATGGCTACTGCTCTTTCCACAAAGCCCAGAACCGGCTCGAGCCGCTCTCAAAAACGCTCTGCCCGAACCTCCATGCGCTTTATACGGTGGTTCAAAGAGGTGGGCATTGATGAGGTGCCGCTGGTAGGGGGCAAGAACGCCTCGCTGGGCGAGATGGTACGCGAACTGGGCAAGCTGGGGGTACGGGTACCGGATGGTTTTGCCGTTACCGTCGAGGCTTTCCACCACTTCCTCCAGGCCAATGGCCTGGGTGCGCCCATCCGCGAACAGTTGCGCGAGATGGATCCCCACAACCCCGACGACCTGGCCCGGCGCACCCGGCTGATCCGCAGCCTGATTCTGCGGGCCGCGCTGCCGGAAGACCTCGAGGGAGAAATCGTTCAGGCCTACCGCGAACTCTCCCGCCAGGCCAGGGTAGAAGACCTGATGGTAGCAGTACGTTCCAGCGCCACCGCCGAAGACCTGCCTACGGCCAGTTTTGCCGGTCAGCACGAAAGTTATCTGGGCATCCAGGGCGAGGCCGAGTTGCTGGACGCAGTCAAGAAATGCTTTGCCAGCCTCTACACCGCCCGGGCCACCCGCTACCGGGTGGATATGGGCTTCCCCCACGAGAAGGTGCTGCTCTCGGTGGGCGTGCAACGGCTGGTGCGTTCGGATCTGGCCTCCTCGGGCGTCATTTTTACCCTCGACACCGAAACCGGCTTTGACGGGGTGGTGATGCTGGAAGGGGTCTGGGGCCTGGGTGAAAACATCGTGCAGGGCAAATCCACCCCCGACCGCTTCTACGTACACAAAGAAACCCTGGCCAAAGGCTACAAGCCCTTGCTCTGGAAAAAACTGGGGGCCAAAGAACTGCGCCTGGTCTACGACGCCGAGCACCACAAACTGCGCAACAACCCCGTATCCCCCACAGACCGCAACCAGTGGGTGCTTTCCAACGAAGAGGTGTTGAAGCTGGCCCATTGGGCAGTTTTGATTGAGCAACATTACAGCCAAAAACGGGGCGCCCCCACCCCCATGGACATCGAGTGGGCCAAAGACGGTATCACCGGTGAGCTGTTTATTGTACAGGCCCGCCCGGAAACCGTTCACAGCCGCAAGAGTGCGACCATCAAAAGCTATACCCTCCTGGAAGAAGGCCAGGTACTGGTCGAAGGGCTGGCGGTAGGCGAGAAGATTGCCACCGGCCCGGCCAGGGTGATCCGTGACCCCAAAGCCATGAACCAGATCAAGCCCGGCGATGTGCTGGTAACGGTCACCACCAACCCCGACTGGGAACCCATCATGAAGATTGCCAGCGCCATCGTGACCGAGCGGGGCGGGCGCACCTCGCACGCGGCCATTGTGGCCCGTGAGCTGGGCATTCCGGCGGTGGTGGGGGCCGCCGGCGCCACCAAAGCCCTGGCCAAGGGCGGTCCGGTGACGGTTTCGTGTGCACAGGGCGAAGTGGGGCGGGTCTACGAGGGCACCCTGAAGTTCAGGGTGGATGAGTTCGACCCGTATCAGGTGGGTACCACCCGCACCCAGATCATGATGAACGTGGGCAACCCCGAACAGGCTTTCCGGCTGGCACTCCTGCCCAACGATGGGGTGGGTCTGGCCCGCATGGAGTTCATCTTCGCCGACTGGGTGGGTATTCACCCCCTGGCGCTCTTACACCCCGAAAAGCTCTCCCCCAGGGTGCAGCGCGAGGTCGAGGTCAGGACGAACGGCTACCCCAGCGGGCGCGAATACTTCATCGACCGCCTGAGCCAGGGCATTGCGGTGCTGGCTGCGGCCTTCTACCCGAAGCCGGTAATCCTGCGCATGAGCGACTTCAAGACCAACGAGTACGCCAAGCTGCTGGGTGGCGAAGCCTTCGAGCCGGGCGAAGAGAACCCCATGCTGGGGTGGCGGGGGGCCAGCCGCTACTACCACCCCGACTACAAGGAGGGTTTCTTACTCGAGGTCGAGGCGGTGCGACGGGTACGCGACGAGATGGGCCTTACGAACCTGGTGGTGATGATTCCCTTCTGCCGCACGGTGGAGGAAGGCCAGCGGGTTCTGGACACCATGAAAGAAGGAGGCCTGGAGCGCGGCAAGAACGGCCTGGAAGTCTATGTGATGGCCGAGATTCCTTCCAACGTGATCCTGGCCGAGGAGTTTAGCCAGATCTTCGACGGCTTCTCGATAGGTTCCAACGATCTGACCCAGCTGGTGCTGGGGGTGGATCGCGACTCCACCCAGGTAGCTGCCCTGTTCGACGAGCGCAACCCGGCGGTCAAGTGGGCCTGCGCCGAGCTAATCCGCAAAGCCCACAAACACGGGCGCAAGGTAGGCATTTGCGGACAGGCCCCCTCCGACTACCCCGAGTTTGCGGCCTTCCTGGTGGATGCAGGTATTGATTCCATCAGCCTCAACCCCGACTCGGTAGTACGCACCAAGCAGCGCATTGTGGAGACCGAGCAAAACCACAAGAGTCGGAAAGCTAAGGCATGAAGGAGGCCCTTATGAGACACGACCGCATCGTTTTTTTGGGAGAGCGCATCATCCAGGGCGACGAGATTGGTTCGGATGAGTTTCCCGATGTGGAGACCTTCCGGCGCTGTGCGGCCCAGTGGGGCGGGCCCGAGAACGTCTTGGTTCTACGCAACGCCATTGTGAGCAACGGGGCCCTCGAGGAGAAGCTCGAGTACCTTTTGATCAACCGCGCGGAGATCATCGCGCTGGGCGTGGGGGGGATGAGCGTAAGCGGATTCGAAGCATTTAGGCCATAGGGGGGCTGGCTTTGCCGGAAGGCATGGGTAGCGCAGGCGCACCTGCCGCCCGGCTCATTGGCCAAAGGCCCGACAAGGTCATTTGGCCCAGGCGCTAAAAGCTACGCTGGTAGCAACGGAGGAACGCATGCAAAAGGGCCCGTTTGTACTGGAGCGCTCTGGGCTTCTTCAGCTATTGCAGGCCCTCAAAGCCAAGGGCTACCTGACCCTAGGCCCCACGGTGCGGGAAGGGGCGATCGTTTATGATGAGCTGGGCCGGCTTGAAGACCTTCCCACTGGCTACACCGACCATCAGGAAGGGGGCACCTACCGGCTGCGGCGGCGCGGCGACGAGGCCCTCTTTGGCTACAACGTGGGGCCTCATAGCTGGAAGCGGTTTCTGCACCCGCCCATCCTGCGCTTATTCCGAGCTCGCAAAATAAATGGGAGTTTTGATTTCGAACCCGAGACCGAGACCGTTCCCAAATATGCCTTCATCGGGGTGCGGGCCTGCGAGCTGCAGGCCATCCGGGTGCAAGACCAGGTCTTTCTGGGGGGGCCTTACCAGGATCCGCACTACAAAGCCCGGCGCGAACAGGCGTTTATCGTGGCGGTGAACTGCACCCAGGCTGGCCATACCTGTTTTTGCACCTCGGTGCAGAGCGGGCCCAAGGCCCAGGCCGGCTTCGACCTGGCCCTGACGGAGGTGCTGGAGGGCGACCGGCACTACTTTGTAGGGGAGGTGGGGAGCGAGCAGGGAGCCGAGGTCCTGGGTGAAATTTCCCATCGTGCGGCGCTTCCATCCGAGGTAGCCCAGGCCGAGGCCAGGGTGACCCAGGCCGCCCTCCAGATGGGCCGCAGCCTGGCGACCGAGGGGCTCAAGGAGATGTTGTACCAGAACCTCGAGCACCCCCGCTGGGAGCAGGTAGCGGCCCGCTGCCTCTCCTGCGGCAACTGCACCCAGGTCTGCCCTACCTGCTTCTGTACCAGCGTGGAAGACCACACCGACCTCTCGGGGGTTGCCGAGCGAACCCGCCGCTGGGACTCCTGCTTTACCGCCGACTTTTCGTATCTGCATGGGGGCAGCGTGCGGGTCTCGACCAAGTCCCGCTACCGCCAGTGGCTCACCCACAAGCTGGCCACCTGGCAAGACCAGTTCGGTCTGCTGGGCTGTGTGGGGTGTGGCCGCTGTATCACCTGGTGCCCTGTTGGGATCGACCTGACCGAAGAAGTTGCAGCGATGCGAGGTGCCCATGTCTAAAGCTGGTCTCGAGCACTACCTGGGTGAGCACCCTTTCTTCCGGGGCATGCGCCCCAAAGACCTGGCCTGGCTGGCCGAGCTGGCCGAGCCGCTGGCCCTCGAGGTAGGCGACTATCTCTACCGCGAAGGCGACGAATCCAAGGATTTTTACCTGATTCAAGAGGGGCTGGTGCGCCTGGAAATCCATACCCCGGGGCGGGGCGAGCTGGTCATCCAGACCCTGGGGCCGGGTGAGGTGCTGGGCTGGTCGGTGATGCTGCCCGAGACCCGCAAGACCTTTGATGCCCGCATCTTCCAGGCCACCCGCCTGCTGGCCTTCGATGCTGCGGCGGTGCGGAAGCGTTCGGAAGAAGACCACCCCTTTGGCTATGAGCTGTGCAAACGGTTCTCGAGGGTCATCGGGGAGCGCTTGCAGGCCACAAGGCTTCGCTTACTGGACTTGTATGGTCAACCCCATTAGTCATACCCCTGGGCAAGACCCCATGCAGCCCCGCCCCTTCCGGGTGGTACGGGTGATACGCGAGACCGCCGATGTGGTGACGCTCGAGCTAGAAGCACAGACTGGCCCCCCGCTCGCCTTCCAGCCGGGCCAGTTCACCATGCTCTATGTCTTCGGAGTGGGCGAGGTACCCATCTCCATCAGCGGGGATCCGCATAAACCCGCGCGCCTGGTGCACACCATCCGGCGGGTGGGCTTGGTGACCGAGGCACTGTGCAAACTGGGCCGAGGCGACGTGGTGGGGGTGCGGGGCCCTTTTGGCAGCCATTGGCCGCTGGAACAAGCCAGGGGAGGTGATGTGGTCATTGTGGCCGGCGGAATTGGCCTGCCCCCCTTACGTCCGGCGATTTACCACATCCTGCACCACCGACAGGACTACGGGCGGGTCTATTTGCTGTACGGGGCGCGCACCCCTGCCGACCTGCTCTTCCCGGAGGAACTCAAGCGCTGGCAGCACACCCTCGCCCATGCCCCCGGCGCCTCGCCGGTGCGGGTCACGGTAGACCGTGCCGAAGGGGGCTGGGATGGGGCGGTGGGGGTGGTCACGTCGCTCATACCGGTGCTACCGATAGACCCCTTGCGTACCACCGCCTTAATGGTCGGCCCCGAGGTGATGATGCGCTTTACCATCAGCGAGTTGCGCAAGCGGGGCATCCCCGAGGAAAACCTCTATCTCTCGATGGAGCGCAACATGAAGTGTGCGGTGGGCTTTTGTGGACACTGCCAGTATGGGCCGCACTTCATTTGCAAGGACGGGCCGGTGCTGGCCTTACCCCGGGTGCGGGACTGGATCACGCGAAAGGAGGTCTAGGTGCCAAGCAAACAGCGCAAACCCACCCTGGCGGTCTGGAAATTTGCTTCCTGTGACGGGTGTCAGCTCTCCCTGCTGGACTGCGAGGACGAGCTCCTGCAGGTAGCCGGAGCGGTTCAGATTGCCAACTTCCTCGAGGCTTCCAGTGCTGTCCTGCCGGGCCCCTACGACCTCTCGCTGGTCGAGGGCTCCATCACCACCCCCCATGATGCAGAGCGCATCCAGGCCATCCGCAAGAACTCCAGGTTTCTGGTCACCATTGGGGCCTGCGCCACCGCAGGGGGCATCCAGGCCCTGCGCAATTTTGCCGATGTGGAGGAGTTCACCCGCATCGTCTACGCAAAACCCGAGTACATAAAAACCCTCAAGCACTCCACCCCCATTTCCGAGCACGTGAAAGTCGATTTTGAGTTACGGGGTTGCCCGATTAACAAAGGGCAGTTGCTCGAGGTCATCTCGGCTTTCCTGCACAAACGCAGGCCCAACATCCCCCGGCACAGCGTCTGCCTGGAGTGCAAAGCCCGGGACACGGTCTGTGTGATGGTGGCCCAGGGCACCCCCTGCCTGGGGCCGGTGACCCAGGCCGGATGTGGGGCCATCTGTCCGGCCTATCAGCGGGGCTGCTACGGGTGTTTCGGCCCTCAGGAAAACCCCAACACCGTGGCCCTAAGCGCCTGGTGGACGCTCCTCGGCGTAGGCGAGGCAGCCCAGCAGCGGGCCTTCCGCACCTACAACGCCGGGGCCAGGGCCTTCAGCAAGGAGGCAGAACGTCATGGGTGAGGCCCCTAAACCGCAGCAGACCAAGACCATTCGAGTGGGCAACCTGGCCCGTGTGGAGGGAGAAGGGGCTTTGTACGTACGGGTCAAGGGCAGCCAGGTTGAAGAGGTGCGGCTCAACATCTTTGAGCCCCCGCGCTTCTTTGAGGCCTTTCTGCGCGGGCGCAGTTTTGCCGAGGTGCCCGATATCACCGCCCGCATCTGCGGCATCTGCCCGGTGGCCTACCAGATGAGCTCGTGCCAGGCCCTGGAAGCCGCCCTGGGGGTGCAGGTCGAAGGCCCGCTCAAAGCCCTGCGGCGGCTCTTGTACTGCGGCGAATGGATCGAGAGCCACGCCCTGCACATTTATTTTTTGCACCTGCCCGACTTTCTGGGCTATTCCGACGCAGTGCGGCTGGCCCAAGACCAGCCCGAACGGATTCAGCAGGCCCTGGCGCTAAAAAAAACCGGCAACGAACTGATGACCCTGCTGGGTGGGCGGGAGATTCACCCCATCAACGTGAAGGTAGGGGGTTTCTACCGGGTGCCGCGCAAGGCCGAGCTTTTAGCCCTGCGGGATAAGCTCGAGCGAGCCCGCGAGATCGCCCTCCTGACGGTGCATTTTGTAGGCAGCCTAGACTTCCCGGATTTCGCGCCCGACTACACCTTTGTCTCGCTGCGTCAGGAAGGCGAGTACCCCATTCTGGGAGGCCGCCTGGTTTCGAGCCGGGGCCTGGACATCGCGGTGGCCGAGTTCGAGCAGCACTTCCGCGAGGAACACGTTCCCCACTCCAACGCCCTGCACGCCACCCTGGAGGGGAGGCCTTACCTGGTAGGGCCGCTGGCCCGCTACAACCTCAACTTCGACCAGCTTCCAACCACAGTGCAGGCGGTGGCCCGGGAAGCCGGTTTAGGGCCGGTCTGCCGCAACCCCTTCCAGAGCATCGTGGTGCGGGCGGTGGAGACCTTGTATGCCTGCGAGGAGGCCCTGCGCCTGATCGCCGAATACGAGGAACCCGATGCCCCCTGCCTTGCCATCACCCCCAGGGCCGGGGAAGGCGCGGGTAGCAGCGAGGCCCCGCGCGGCATCCTCTACCATCGCTACCGTATGGACGAACAGGGCCTGATTACCGAGGCCAGGATTGTGCCCCCCACCTCGCAAAATCAGAAGATGATTGAAGAAGACCTGCGGCAGTTTGTGGCCGCGAACCTGCAGCTCCCCAAACCCGAACTCACCCTGCGCTGCGAGCAGACCATCCGCAACTACGACCCCTGTATCTCGTGCGCAACCCACTTTTTGAGGCTGGAAATTGAGCAAGTCCGGTAAGATTTTCACCCTGGGCAACTCCTACCGTCAGGACGATGGGGTGGGGCCCTGGGTGGCCCGGCATCTGCGGGAGGCGGGCCTCGAGGTCTTCGAGGTAGCCGACGACCTGACCCGGCTGGTGGAGGGCCTGGCCGGCGCGGGCGAAGCCTGGCTGGTGGAGGCGGTGGTCTCGGGCCACCCGCCGGGAACCCTGCATGTGATGGAGGTGGGCCAGGAGCCCCTGCCCGCAGCTTTTGAGCGCCTCTCGAGCCACACCCTTAGCCTGGCCCAGGCCCTGGAAATTGCCCGCGCCCTGGGCGTCCTGCCCCGCCGCACCCTGATTTTCGGCATCGAGGGCCAGGCGTTTAGACCAGGTGAAGCACTCAGCCCGGAGGTCATAAAGACGGCCGAACAGCTCGTTCAAGCCCTCCTGAAGGCGGCAGCCGGCCCTGGTAATGTCTTCGTAACAAACCCCCGCCAGAGTGAAGTGTGATGCCGGAGGGCCCCATGAGCGCCCAACTACCCTGGACTGGACTCAGCGAAGTAGAAGCCCGCGAGCGCCTCAAACGCCAGGGCCCCAACGCCCTGCCCGAGAAGCGCCCAGAGCCGCTGTGGCGCCGTTTTCTGCGCCAGTTCAAAAGCCCTCTGATCTATATTCTGCTCTTTGCCCTGGCGGTGGACTCTGGGGTGTGGTGGCTCGAGGGCCGGCATGGCTGGCCGCTGGAGTCCCTGGTCATCGGGCTGATTCTGTTGCTCAACGCGGGCCTGGGCACCTGGCAGGAACGCAAATCGGAAGCGGCCTTGAACAAGCTCAAGCGCCTGTCCAGCCCCCTGGTCTGGGTGGAGCGCGATGGGGCCTGGGTGCAGCGCCCCAGCCGCGAACTGGTACCCGGAGACCTGGTGCGCCTCGAGGCCGGCGACCGGGTGCCCGCCGATGTAGAGGTACTCGAGGGCAGCCCCCTGGTAGACGAGTCGGTCTTGACCGGCGAGAGTCTGCCCGCCGAAAAAGAGGTGGGTGAGGAGCTTTTTAGCGGCACCCTGCTGGTACGGGGCAAGGCCTTTGCCAGGGTGCAGCGCACCGGCCCCGAAAGCGCTTTGGGCAAGCTGGCCACCCTGCTGGGCGAGATAAAAGCCGAACCCACCCCCCTCGAGCACGACCTGCATCACTTTGGCAACCAGGTCGCCCGGTGGGTGCTGGTGCTGGCCGGGGCCCTGGTGCTGCTGGGCCTCTTTACCGAGGGGGCGGGTCGGCTTCCGCAGGTCTTTCTGTTTGCCGTGGCCCTGGCAGTCGCCGCTGTACCCGAGGGGCTTCCGGCCGTGCTAACCCTGACCCTCTCGCTGGGGGTGGAACGCATGGCCGTCCGCAAGGCAGTGGTGCGCAAACTTTCGGCGGTGGAAGCGCTGGGTTCGGTCACGGTCATTGCCACCGACAAAACCGGCACCCTCACCGAAAATCGTATGGAGGTGCGGGCCCTGGACAGCCCCGACCCCGCCCAAGCCCAGGTGGCCCTGGCCCTGGCCAACGACGCCGACCACGGCATCGGCGACCCCATGGACCTGGCCCTGCTGCATTACCTACAGCGCCTGGATCTCGACCCCGAGGCCCTGCGGCAACAACACCCCCGCCTTTCCGAGCGGGCCTTCGAGAGCGGTCACAAGTTTCAGCGGGTCACGGTAGAGACCCCACAGGGCCCGGTCAGCTACTTCAAAGGAGCCCCCGAGGTGCTGCTGGGGCGCTCCCATCTGCCCGCGCATGAATACCAGTCCTGGCAGGAAAAAGCCCTGGCCTACGCCGCCGAGGGCTACCGGGTGCTGGGGGTAGCTCGGGGTGAAGGCGAGGCTGAAGAAAACCTGCAATTTCTAGGCCTGGTGCTGTTCTGGGATCCACCCCGGGCGGAAGTACCGGAGGCCATCCGCAAAGCCCAGGAAGCCGGAATTCGGGTTCTGATGGTCACAGGCGACCACCCCGCTACCGCACTGGCCATTGCCCACCAGATTGGCATTCCAGGCGAGCGCGTCATCACCGGCAGCGACCTGGAAAAATTCAGCCCACAAGCCCTGCTCGAGGCCATCCGCGAGGTAAACGTGTTTGCCCGGGTCTCCCCCGAGCACAAGCTCCGGCTGGTGGAGATGCTCCAGTCCAGCGGCGAGGTAGTGGCCATGACCGGCGACGGCGTGAACGATGCCCCAGCCCTCAAACGCTCCGATGTGGGCGTAGCCATGGGCCAGCGCGGCTCGGACGTAAGCCGCGAGGTGGCCGACCTGGTCTTGCTGGACGACAATTTCGCCACCATCGTGGCGGCCATCGAGGAAGGGCGCAACATCTACGAGAACATCCAGAAATTCATTCGCTTCCTCTTTTCCACCAACCTCTCGGAAGTGCTGGTAGTGGCCATCGGCGCTCTGGCTGCCGCCCTCTTGAACCTGCGGGATGCCACCGGCGCCCTGTTGCTGCCCCTGACGGCGGTGCAAATCCTGTGGATCAACCTGATTACCGACGGTCTACCGGCCATCTCGCTCACCCTGGATAAAAACCCCAGCGTCATGCAGCACCCACCGCGGCCCCCTAAAGCCCCTCTGCTGGATAGAGTTTCTTTGCGCTTTGTGCTGGTGAGCGGAAGCATCAAGGCCCTTTGTGCGCTGGGGCTTCTGGGCCTGCTGCCGCGCTTGGGGTATAGCCTCGAGGCCACCCGCAGCGCCACTTTCCATTTCATGGCCATTGGGCAGCTTTTCTTCGCTTATCCGGCCCGCCACACCCACCTGTTTCCCCTGCCCAACCCCTGGCTTCACGGCGCGGTGCTGCTGGGGCTGGCCGTGCAGTTCCTGGTCGGCATGCTTCCGGCCAGTACCCTGGCGCTGGATCTGGTTCCGCTACCTCTGCTGCTGTGGGGCGTGCTGCTCGGCACAGCCCTGCTGGCCTGGGGCCTGGCCGAGCTAACCAACCGCATCTTCTGGCATAACCACCGGGATCTGCCCTACACCCGGCAAGCCATAGGCTGAACGAAGTACTCTTGGAAGGCATCTAGCCGTGGCGCTCAGCGACGCTCCAGCGCCAGGGCCTTGCGCTGGGCCTCTTCGAGGGCCTGACGGGGGTTGGCATTGCCCTTCAGAACACGCTCGAGGGCCTCTTCCAAAAAGCCATACCAGAGGGTCACTTCGGGGTCTTGGGCCCAGGGCGCGGCCTGCTCGAGGCCGCTAAAGGCCACCCGGCGGCGGGGGTCTTCGCGGTAGAAATCTTCCAGCAGGGGCTGGGTCGCGCGACGCAGGGGCAGGCAGTAGGTCGCCCTGACCCACTCGGCTATGTGGGCCGGCTCCATCCAGTAGCGCCACAGGGCCACCACCCCTCGGGCTTGAGCCTCGCTGGCTCCGCGCAACACCATCAGATTCCCCCCGGCCAGCGGCAACTTGCCATCGGGTGTGCGGGGCAAAGGCGCCACCCCCAGGCGGAAAGGAATGGGGGTGCGTTTTTCCAGCACCGGCCAGACCGTTACGGGTGCGATGCCCATAAAGGTTTTGGTGCGCACAAAGTCCACCAGGGCAAACTGGGCCTCGGCGATGTTGCGGCTCTGGGCACTCCCCGCCCGCACCAGGCTTTGCAAATACTCGAGGCTCTCTATCACCCGGACATCGGTAAAGTTGGGGCGCCCGTCGCGCACCAGTTGCCCACCCCGGCTCATCACCACGGCATTAAAGCTGTACACATCGCTCACCACAATCAGCCCTTTGGCTGAACGGGTGGTGAGTTGCTGAGCCGCGTTGGCCAGGGCCTCCCAGCTTTGGGGAGGGGTGAGCCGGCGGGCCGCGAGTTGGTCGGCGTTATAAAAAAGCACCGGCAGGTGCAGTTCCACCGGCAAGGCATAGGTTTTGCCCCGAAAGCGCCCGGTCTCGAGCAACCCCGGATAGAAATCGGTGGGCAGATTGCCCAGGTATTCATCCAGCGGCAGGGCCAGGTTCTCCTGCACGGCCCGGCTGACAAATGAAACCTCGCCGTAATAAAGCTGGGGCGGGTTGCCTGCCCGGATGGCCGAGGTAAGCCTGATGCCCCCTTCGCGCAGGTCGCCCACATACTGCACCGCAATGCGGTACTCGCGCTGGCGACCGTTGAACTCGCCGACGATCTTTTCCAGTGCCTCCCGCCCGGGCGAATCCAGCGTGTGCCAAAAAGCGATTTCTGTGGGTCTTTGTGCGTAAGCAGCACCAAAAAATAAGCCTACAATGAGCCAGCGTTGGAGCGTGACGTTCACGGCCTCAGCTTAGAGCAACATTCTGAATGCACCCTGAAGTTTTGCATCATCGCGTTTTGCACACGGGCAGGCTACACAATTTGCCCGTTGCTGAAGCTTTCCTGGTAGAAGTTGCGAAAAACCTCGAGCCGCTCTTTAGCCCCTCCAGAGGCATCAGGGCTTTGCAGTATTTCGCGCAGCGCCTCGAGTTCACCTTCGAGGCGTGCTCGAATGGTTTTATCGAAAATGATGGCCTGATCCATTTGCTTGAACATGCGTTCTAGTAGCTGATTGGCCATCACCAGGTTGGGTGGATTCACTGCCTCTTGCATTCGTTCATCTAGCTCTTGCTCGAGGTCAGCTAATATAGTTTCTATTTTTTTCACGCTTTATTGTACTTCAGAAAGCTTGGGTGAATTGTTCCAGAGACGGATCGTTTTTGCCCCATCCACCACCCAGCATCGCATACCGGGGTTGGCAAAACCTGTCCGGTCAAGCGTAGGCTATAGCCATATGAAACCCGTCGGTATTGGTATGGATCTGGGCACCAGTGGGCTCAAGGCCATTGCAATAACGGCAGATGGGCGGACCGTCGCTGCAGCCAGCACAGCCTATCCCTTGCTGACCCCCAGACCCGGCTGGACAGAACAAAATCCCTCGGACTGGGTAGAGGCCGCCCACCAGGTGTTGGGCGAGCTGGCGCAGAAGCTAAAACAAGAAAACTGGGATCTTTGGTTTGCGGGAGGTACTGGAGGTAATGCAGCCTTTGGTCAGGATAGACCGGCTGCTGGCCATTGGTGGAGGGCCGCTCCGATTTCTGGCTTTCGATTGTGGGCAGCGCACTGGCCTTGCCTCTGGCCCGTACCTTCATCGAGGAAGGCCCGGCTCGTGGGGCCGCCATTTTAGGGCTGGTGGGGGCCGGCCTGTACACAAGCCTTGACGGAGCCATTAGCGCCACCGCTCCTCAGGACTTCGAGATAGGCACAACCGCCACCAACAGCCAGCCCTTGCTGGAACGCTATCGCAGGGGGCTGCAGGCAGTTCAAGGTTTCAAGGGGAAATGACGTCGTAGCGTGACCCAGGCATTACGGCACGCCTAAAGAAATGCTAAACTTCAGGGGTTGGTATTTGCACTAGCATTGAAGCTGGAATTGCCCGGTATTGAACCCGATTGCAGGCTTATGGAGCACCGCTTGATCTCGAGAATCGCGCCAACACCGCCCCATCAGGTTAAAATGCCCTTTACCGGAATCCCATGTGCCTGTTCGGGTAGCCTTGCATAGTGGTGTGACGATGCGCAGTCTCCTATTGGCCTTTGTATTGGCGCTTGCGCCACTGCCCAATCTCCCCTATATTCCTTCGGGCAGTGAGATCCGGGTGGTGTCCCCCGATTTGCTTACGGTGTATGTGGTCTGGCAGGTAGATGAACGCAACCTGGTTTTACAAAGCAAACTGCCCGCACCGGCCAACCGGGAGGTTCGGGTGCTTTTTCGGGTGGATGGGGGCTACCGTGCTCCATACAATGGAATCACCACCCCCCGCGGGGATATTTCACTCATGATCCAAGGAGAGCGTGTTAGCCTGAACGAGCTTTTAACCCGCACATACCGCTTGAATCTGCCCAATGGGCGTGTCTTGCCGGAGGTTCGATGAAACGTATTCTGCTGATTGAAGACGACCCTGAGATTGCCCACCTCTTGCAGCTCGAGCTCGGCGAAGCCGGCTACACTGTGGACTGGGCCTCGGGCGGCATGTCGGGCCTGGTGCGCCTGCGCGAGGCAGTACCCGATCTGGTGATTCTCGACCTGGGCTTGCCCGACCTGGACGGCGGCGAAGTAGCCCGCCGCATACGGGCCGGCTACGAAGTGCCCATCATCGTCCTGACCGCTGCCGATGCGGTCGAACGCAAGGTCAGCCTGCTCTCCGATGGCGCCGATGACTACATCGTCAAGCCCTTTCATACCGCAGAGCTGTTGGCGCGCATCCAGGTACAGCTGCGCCACCGCGAAGGGGGCGAACAGGTCAGTGTGGGGGGGCTGGAAGTGCATCTGGCAAAACGCCAGGTACTCTACGACGGGCAGGAACTACGCCTTTCGCCCAAGGAGTTCGAGTTGCTCTCGCTCCTGGTGAGCCGCGCCGGCAAGGTGTTCAGCCGCCAGGAGATTGAGGAGCACCTGTGGGGAAGGCAGCTCGAGCGCGACTCCAATGTGGTAGACGTCCACATTGCCAACCTGCGCTCCAAGCTGCGCGAAGCCGGCGCCTATGGCTACCTGCGTACCGTGCGCGGGGTGGGTTACGCCCTGCGGCAGCGCGAAGCCGAGTGAACACCTGGCCCCATACCGAGGGCCCAGGGTATAGCCCCTCAAAGCACCCGAACCGGCTCTCTACCCTGGGCGCCTGAATCCCAAGACGGCTTATGTCCTTCCGCACCCGACTGATCCTGGCCTATACGATCCTGTGGGTGCTGATTCTGGCCCTGACCCTGACGATTGCCGTCTACAGTATCAATTTTGGTCTGTACGGCCAGGTCGAACGTACCCTTTTGCGCTACGTGAACGAAGTGGCCCAGCTCTACGCCTCGGGCCGCGCTGGGGAGATCAGCCTGCCTCGCTCCGGTCCGGTGAGTGTGAGCTTTTACAGTTCGGGTGGGCAGCTCCTGATTGCACCCACACCCGACTTTGAACAGAAAGTGCCCAAAAACTTTATCCGTGCGGCCAGCAGCACCGCCAAACCCTATTACGCGCCCAATTTCATGGCTGCCTATCAGGAAATTCCGGGGGCAGTGGTGGTGGTCAGCCAGGATACCCGCTACATTGAGAGCATCTCGCTTACGGTTCGCAATACCCTGGTGCAGGGCATGGCCTTTTTGTTGCCCCTGGGGGCCCTTCTGATTGTGCTGGCGGCCCGCCTTTCGCTCATTCCGCTGCACCGGGCGGCCTCGGAGGTAGACAAGCGCGGCCCCCGCAACCTCGAGCCCATCCACTACACCGGCCCCAAGGACGACCTGGGGCTGATGGTGGAAAAGGTCAACGACCTGCTGAGCGAGCTGCGCGAGGCCCAGGCCCGCGAGCGGGCCTTTCTGGCCGAGGTCTCCCACGAACTGCGCACCCCCCTCACCTCGCTGAACGGCTACCTCGAGCGCTTGAGCCGCAACCCCGGCGACGCCGAGATGCTCGAGCGGGCCCGCAAAATTGCCGCCCATACCGCCCGCATGGTGCAAGACCTGCTGGCCCTGGCCCGCGGCGAGGCCGAGCGCAGCGTCAATGCCCACATCGTCAACCTGGGCGATCTGCTGCGCCAGGCCGTGGGCGAGTATCCCGGCGTGGTGCTCAAGATGCCCGCCGAGTTCCCCGAGGTACTGGGCGACCCCGACCGCCTCTTGCAACTAGCCCGCAACCTGATCGCCAACGCCGTGCGGGCTGCCGGCGCCCCGGAAAAGGTGCAGGTGCGGGTCTGGATGGTCAAGGAGCCCACCGACAACCCCCCCGACCCCTACGAGTCCGCCGACGAGCTTCGCACCACCTCCACCCCCGAGATGAAACCGCCCAAGCAGCCCTGGGCCGCCTTTGCCATTGTGGACCGCGGGCCGGGCATCGCCCCCGAGGTACTGCCCCGGCTCTTCACGCGCTTTGCCCGGGGGCCCGAGGGTGGCACCGGCCTGGGGCTGGCCATCGCCAAGCAGATTGCCGAGGCCCACGGGGGCGAGATTCGGGTCGCCAGCCGACCCGGCGAGACCCGCTTCACGGTGTTTTTGCCGCTCTTGCTGGAAGAGGAATAGGTTTCTCTTGCTTCAGCTTGGTTTGTCTTCTTTGTCAAACTTTCGTATGCTTTCGCTATGCCCTCCCTCGAGGCCACCTTTCGCCATCGGGAAATCCTGGAGGTGCTGCGCCGCGATGGCCGATTGCAGGTGCGTCAGCTGGCCGAACACTTCGGGGTTTCCACCGTTACCATCCGCACCGACCTGGAGTATCTGGAGCAACAGGGCTTGCTGCGCCGCACCCGGGGGGGCGCGGTTCCGGCGGAGACCAAACGCTTTGAGTTGCCCCTGGAAGAAACCCGGCAGGTTCACGCGCGCGAAAAAGAGAGCATTGGCGGCTATGCTGCTGGTCTGGTACGCGATGGCGAGACCATCATTTTGGATGTGGGCAGCACCACCACCGAACTGGCCAAGGCCCTCTCGCCCTCGCTACGGAACGTGGTAGTGATTACCAGTGGCCTCAACATTGCCCTGCTCCTGGAGTCGCACCCGGGCATTACCGTCATCGTTACCGGAGGTACCCTCAGGCCCTTGCAGCACTCGCTGGTTAACCCCTATGGCAGCTTGCTTCTGCGTGAAATCAATGCCGACAAGGTTTTTCTGGGCTGCAACGGGGTACACCCCGATAAGGGCTTCACCAACACCAATCTGCAAGAAGCCGAGATTAAGCGGGCCATGATGGAAGCCGCCCGCGAGACCATCGTGCTGGCTGACCACAGCAAAATCATGCAGGTGGCCGCAGCGCGTATTGGGCCGTTAGGGGCAGCTGACCTGCTCATCACCGATTCCAAAGCAAAAAAAGAAGATCTCGAGGCCCTGCGCAACAAGGGGCTCGAGGTGGCGGTGGCCCGCCGTATCTGAACCCTTTTTCGAAAGTTTACGCAAACGTTCATAACTATTGACAAGTTCAAAGTGTTCCCGATAAACTCCCCTTGAACCTTAACGGGGAACGGAACCGCTTCGTCCATACGCGGGTCAGGCATTGCCCTGTCCTATGCACCGGAGCCCCGGAAAAGGCGGGTATCTAAGGAGGGATACATGAAACGTCTACTGGTTTTAGGTGCGGCCCTGGCCCTCACGGTGGCCTCGGCCCAGATACAGGGGAACCCCAACCTGCGCGGTGAGATTACCGTGTGGAGCTGGGACATTGCCGCCAAGGCCCTGGAGGCCAACATCCCCGGCTTTAACAAGCTCTTCCCCAACGTTAAGGTCACGGTGCTCGACATCGGCAACCAGGCCACCTACGACCGCGGCCTGGCCGGCTGTGCGGCGGGCGGCGGCGACCTGCCCGACGTATACTCCATCGAAAACAACGAAGCCGAGGTGTTCTGGGCCCGCTTTCCCAACTGCTTCACCGATATGAACACCCTGCAACCCGCGGCCTCGACCCTGCGCAACCAGTTCCCCGCCTTCAAGTGGACCGAACTGACCGTGGGCAACAAGGTCTTCGCCATGCCCTGGGACTCCGGCCCGGTGGTGATGTTCTACCGGCGCGACATCTATAGCCAGGCCGGGGTCAACCCCGCCACCATCCGCACCTGGGACGACTTCATCGCCGCAGGTAAGAAGATCGCTGCAGCAACCAACAACCGGGTTAAGGTAGGCGTGATTGCCAACGGCCAGGACGACGAGTGGTTCCGCATGCTGGCCAACCAGAACAGTTGCTTCTATTTCAACAACGAGGCCAGCGCTGTCACGGTTAATCAGCCCGGCTGTATAACGGCCCTCGAGACGGTCAAAAAACTCATTGACGCCGGAGTCGTGATGCAGGGCGGCTGGAACGAGCAAATCCAGGCCTTCAAGGCCGGTACCGTAGCCACCAGCATGTTCGGCGCCTGGTACGAAGGCACCATCCGCTCCAACGCCCCCGACCAGAGCGGCAAGTGGGGTGTCTACCCCATGCCTGCTTCGCGGGCCGGCGGCGTGCGTGCGGCCAACCTGGGCGGCTCAGCGCTGGCCATTCCGGCCTCCTCGCGCAACAAGGAAGCGGCCTGGGCTTTCGTCCGCTATGCCCTGGGCACCACCGAAGGCCAGGTGACCATGCTCAAGCAATTCGGGCTGGTACCCTCGCTCCTGGCCGCCACCCGCGACCCCTATGTCAACCAACCCCAGCCTTACTGGGGCAACCAGCGCATCTGGCAGGTCATCCTGGGCACCCTGGGCAATGTGCCTGCGGCCCGTGGCACCCAGTTCTTCCAGGAAGCCCGCGCCATCATGGTCAAAACCCAGGCCGACTATGTAGCCGGGCGCTTCCCCAGTGCCAAGGCGGCCCTCGACGCCGCCGCCCAGCAAATCTCGCAGGCCACCGGTCTACCCATAGCACGCTAAACGTTTTGTGGGGGGTGGGGGCAACCTCACCCCCCGACTTTTACAACAGTAGAATTCCTTTGGAACATCCCGTGAGATGCAACCTATCAACCAGACTTTTGGCCAGGAGGAAGCCGCGTACTGCTCGGCAACACCCACTGCCGTACGGGAGGAAGCCGCGTACTGCTCGGCAACACCCACTGCCGTACGGGAGGAAGCCGCGTACTGCTCGGCAACACCCACTGCCGTACGGGAGGAAGCCGCGTACTGCTCGGCAACACCCACTGCCGTACGGGAGGAAGCCGCGTACTGCTCGGCAACACTTACTGCTGTACGGGAGGAAGCGTGAAACGTAGCGCGACCCCTTATCTTTTTTTGAGTCCTTACCTGGCGATTTTCGCCTTGTTCTGGGCCTGGCCGATCCTCGAGTCGCTGTTGCTCTCGTTTCAGAACACCCGGGTTTTCCCACCGGTGTGGAACCTCAGTATCAACTGGGGCCGCATCCTGGGCGATGCGGCTTTTTGGGACGCCCTGCGCAACACGGTGCTGATTCTGGTCATCCAGGTACCTATCATGCTGGCCCTGGCGACCGTGCTGGCAGTTGCACTGAACTCGCAATTGCTGCGGGCCAGAGGCTTTTTTCGCTTTGCCTTTTTTGCCCCGGTGGTGGTGGGGGCGGTGGCCTACTCGGCAGTGTTTCGCCTGCTTTTTAACCAAAACGGCGCCGTTAACGCCGCGCTGGGCCTGGATTTGAACTGGATCTTTGACCCCGTGGGCGCCATGGCCGTCATCATCACCACCCTCACCTGGCGCTGGACGGGCTACAACGCCATCATCATCCTGGCCGGGCTGCAAAGCATCCCCAAAGACATCTACGAGGCCGCCGAGATTGACGGGGCCAGCCCCTGGCAGCAGTTCTGGCGCATCACTGTGCCCAGCCTGCGCCCGGTGCTCTTGTTCTGCCTGGTGCTTTCCATTATCGGTACCCTGCAGCTCTTCACCGAGCCCTGGCTCATTACCAACGGCGGCCCCGGCACCGCCACCACCACCTTAGGGGTCTACCTTTACCGCCAGGGCTTCCAGAACATCAACTTTGGCTACGCCTCTACTATCGCCTATGCCATCACCCTGCTGGCGCTGGTCTTCTCCATCATCCAGCTCAGGCTTTTCGGGAGGGAATCGTGAAGCGGCGGCTGTGGTGGCGCAGCTTCTGGCTGCACCTGTTTCTAACCCCCCTGGCGCTGTTGTGGCTGGCCCCGCTGTGGCTGATGTTCGTTTTCTCAACCCACCCCGAGATAGCCATCTTCAGCACCCCCACCCCGATTCTGCCGGGCAATCAGTTTGCCACCAACCTGCAAAGCCTGCAAGCCGACACCAACTTCTTGCGAACCCTCTTCAACAGCATCATGGTCGCGGGTATCTACACGGTGCTCTCGATCTTTTTGACCAGCCTGGCCGGCTATGCCTTTGCCCGCTTCGATTTCTGGGGCAAGGGGGTGGTGTTTTCGCTGGTGATTGCCACCCTGACCATCCCCTATTTCGCGGTGGTGATTCCGCAGTTCATTCTGGTGGCCCGCGAGGCCAAAACCCTTCTGGCCATCCTGATCGGGATGGCCGTGTTTGGCGGGATTGCCGCCCTGCTGGCCTGGCTGAAGTTCTCGCCCGCCCTGGGGCGGCTGGTCTGGGTGGGCTACGGGTTGGCCGGGCTGGCCTACCTGTTTTTGGGCGTGCCCGCGCTGCGCGAGGCCATGACCTTCGACTTCCGCCTGACCAACACCTACTGGGCGGTGATTCTGCCCTCGCTGGCCAATAGCCTGGGGGTGTTTTTTATGCGGCAAAACTTCCTGAGCGTGCCGCAAAGCCTGCTGGAAGCGGCCCGTATAGATGGGGCAGGCGAGTTTCGCATCTTTTTCCGCGTAGCGGTGCCGCTGGTGCTCCCGGCCATGGCGGCCCTGGCGATTATCTTGTTCCTGGCCTCCTGGAACGACTATCTGTGGCCCTTGCTGGTGCTCTCGGACCGGGCCATGCAGACCGCTCCGGTGGCGCTGGGCTCCCTGATCGGGCTGACGCGGGTTTCGTGGGGGGGCATTATGGTGGGGGCTGTGATGACCACCTTGCCTTTCCTGATTTTGTTCTTGTTTTTGCAACGCTACTTCATCGCCGGTATCACCGCTGGTGGTGTAAAGGACTGAGCGGCAAGAACACCGCAACGAATTTGTTATGGGTTTAGCTTCTATCAATCACAGAAGGTTATGTGAGCACAGTACAACGGTTTTCCATCGCAAGAAAGGCTAAAAATCATCGCTCAAAACGCTACCAAATTCCGATCATCCCTGACTTATGCTAGGCGTCTGCTACTACCCCGAACACTGGCCCCGCGAGCGCTGGGCCGAGGATGCCCGCCGCATGCGCGAGCTGGGCCTTACCTACGTCCGCATCGGCGAGTTTGCCTGGAGCCGTATAGAGCCCGATCCGGGCCGCTTCGCCTGGGCCTGGCTGGACGAGGCCATCGAAACCCTGGGCCAGGCCGGGCTCAAAGTGGTGCTGGGCACCCCTACGGCCACCCCGCCCAAGTGGCTAATAGATCAGCACCCGGACGTGTTGGCCTACGATATACAAGGTCGCCCGCGCAGGTTTGGCTCCCGTCGCCACTACAGCTTCAGCAGCCGGGTCTACCTCGAGGAGGCCCGCCGCATCGTGACCCTGCTGGCCCAGCGCTATGGCCAACATCCCCATGTAGCGGGCTGGCAGACCGACAACGAGTACGGCTGTCACGACACCACCCGCAGCTATGGCCCCGAAGATCTGCGGGCTTTCCGGCTGTGGCTCCAGGCCCGCTACGGCAGCATCGAGGCCCTCAACCGGGCCTGGGGCAACGTCTTCTGGAGCATGGAGTACCGCTCCTTTGGCGAGGTGGATCTGCCCAATCAGACCGTCACCGAAGCTAACCCCGCCCACTGGCTGGACTTTTACCGCTTCAGCTCCGAGCAGGTAGCAGCCTTCAACCGGATGCAGGTGGAAATTCTGCGGGCCTACTCACCGAAGCGCTTCATCGTGCACAACTTCATGGGCTACACCCCCGACTTCGATCACTTCAAGCTAGCCCAGGACTTAGACATCGCCGGGTGGGACAGCTATCCTTTGGGCTTCACCGACATGGACGTGCTGCCCTGTACAGCGGAAGAAAAAATCCGCTACGCCCGCACCGGCCACCCCGACATCGCCGCCTTTCACCACGACCTGTACCGTGGGGTGAAGCCGCGGTGGTGGGTGATGGAGCAGCAGCCGGGGCCGGTCAACTGGGCCCACCACAACCCCGCTCCGGCCCCCGGCGTGGTGCGGCTTTGGACCTGGGAGGCCCTGGCCCACGGGGCCGAGGTGGTGAGCTACTTCCGCTGGCGGCAGTTTCCTCAGGCCCAGGAGCAGTTCCATGCCGGCCTCAACCGCCCCGACTTTGAGCCCGATGTGGGCTTTTCCGAGGCCGCACGGGTAGCCGAGGAGCTCCAGAGCCTGGGCCCGCTGCCCCCCAGCAGCCCCGCGCCGGTGGCGCTGGTTTTCGACTACGAGGCCGACTGGGTTTACCGGATTCAGCCCCAGGGCCGGGAGTTTATTTACCGCGACCTGGTTTGGGTGTTTTACGAAGCCCTGCGCGCGCTGGGCCTGGATGTAGACTTTGTGCCCCCAGGGGCCCGTCTGGAGCCGTACCGGCTGGTGGTGGTGCCCAGCCTGCCTGTGGTCTCAGAGGCTGCCCTGGAAATTTTCCGCCACCACCAGGGTGTTGTGGTGTGGGGCCCCCGGAGCGGTTCCAAAACCGAGTTTCTGAGCATTCCGCCCACCCTGCCGCCGGGGCGCTTACAGGATTTGCTGCCACTCAGGGTGACGCGGGTGGAGAGTACCCGTCCTGGACTATCCGAACCGGTGCGCTGGAACGGCCTGGAATGGCCATCTGGGATATGGAAGGAGTGGGTTGAATCGGACTTACCCCCCCAGGCCACATTTGGCGATGGCAAGGGCGCTCTGTACCAGCACCAGAACCACCACTACCTGGCCTTCTGGCCGGGCCAGGACTTCCTGCAAAGCTACCTGGGTGCCCTGGCCAAAAACCTGGATCTACCGCTTCACCCCGTACCCGAGGGTATACGCGTCCGCAGACGCGGCGACTGGGTTTTCGCCTTCAACTACTCTGGCCAACCTCAACCCGCCCCCGCCCCCACAAACGCCCGGTTCCTGGTAGGAGGCCCCACCCTCGAGGCCTATAATTTTTGCATCTGGAAAGCGGGGTGAACATGCAGATTCAGGGCTACGACTTTCACATTAATGCAGGGAGGCTCGAGGAGACTCTGGGTGGCTACCTGTTGCATGGCAAGCATGTGCAGATTGGGCATCCTTTTGGCCGCACCCTGTTTTTCAAGCATGGTTGGCAGAGCTGGAGCGAGGCCGCCTGGGTCAGCCTCAAGGAAAACCCCAGGCCCATCCTGCCCCCCGAACGCCGCCCCCAGTGCGACGACCCCGCCTACGCCCTCTCGCCCGTCCACGGCGGCAGTGGCCTGGGGGGCCTCGAGGGCTACGACGGGCGTATGCTTTTTCTGGGGGCGCTGCGACTCGGCGCCCGTGTCGAGGCCGACCGCCTGAATCTGAAGGGCGCGTGCGACCACGAAATGCAGTGGTTCTTGGCCTACGGCGAAGCCCAGCAGGTTCTGAGCCGCTACGCCGAACTGCTCGCTACCACCCTGGGGGTGCGGGCCCAGCGGCCTGCGCCGCGGGTGTGGTGCAGCTGGTATAGCTACTACAGCGACATCTCCGAAGGCCAGTTGCTCCAGACCATCGCCGGTTTGCAGGGCCTGCCTTTCGAGGTGTTTCAGGTAGACGACGGCTGGCAGCAAAATATGGGCGACTGGGAGCCCAACCACAAGTTCCCCTCTGGGATGAGCGCCATCGCGCTCAGGGCCCAGAGCCAGGGCCTCACCCCCGGCCTCTGGCTGGCCCCCTTTATTGCCCGGCCCAGCTCCAACCTGTTCAAGGAACACCCCGACTGGTTCTTGCGCGACGAGCAGGGCGAGCTGGTTCCGGCAGGCAACAACTGGGGCGGCTTCTACGCCCTGGACGTGACCCTACCGGCGGTACAGTACTGGCTGCGCAGCCTGATCCAGACGGTGCGGGGCTGGGGCTACCGGTACTTGAAGCTCGACTTTTTGTATGCAGCGGCCCTACCGGGAAAAAGGCCGGGCGGGGAGGCGCGGGAGGACGCCTACCGCGAGGCGCTGCGTGTAATCCGCGAGGCCGCCGGCGACGATGTGTATATTCTGGCTTGCGGAGCACCCATTATTGCCTCGTTGGGGCTGGTGGATGGGCTTCGTATTGGGCCGGATGTAGCTCCCTACTGGGACAACGAAGACCGGCGGGTGTTCTTGCACGACCCCACCGGCCCGGCCGCCTACAACGCCCTGCGCACCTGCCTGCACCGGCTCTGGCTCAAGCCCCTGGTGCATACCGACCCGGATGTGGCCTACTTCCGCTCCCGCTACAACCTGCTCACCCCAGCGCAGCGGGCCGTGCTGCAAGACCTGGCGCTGGTTGCGGGCTTCAAGGCCACCTCCGACCCCCCCGAATGGCTGGACGACGAGGAACGGGAGCAACTTAGGGCCTGGCTCGAGGCCACCCCTAGCATCGAACAAACCGGCCCCTACAGCTTCAAAATCGGCGAGCGCGAGGTGGATTTCTCGAGCTGGCTTTAGCTTTTTCTGCCCAAACCCCCTTATGTTCACCAATGTTATGATGCATAAGCGTGTATACCAGAAAAAAGATGGCCGCATGCTCTACCTCTACGGCCAAAAACCCCACACCCTGCCCGCACTCGAGGAAGGCGAAAACACCGGGCAAGCTCAATCCCACGCCCGCTGGCATCCCCTGCGGCAGGAGTGGGTGGTGTTTGCCGCCAGCCGCCAGGGCCGCACCTTCCTGCCCCCCAAGCAGTACGACCCTTTAGCCCCCAGCAAGCCCGGCGGCTTTCCCAGCGAAATCCCCTTTGAGGACTTCGAGATTGCCGTGTTTCAAAACCGCTGGCCCTCGCTCTCGCCCCAGGCGGGCGAGCCCCCGGAGGACCTCGCCATCCCCACCCGCGACGCCAGGGGCGACTGTGAAGTGGTGGTCTATACTCCCGAGCACAGCGGCAGCATCGCCTCGCTCAGCCCCGAGCGGCGCGAGCTTTTGGTACAGGTCTGGGCCGACCGCTACCGCGACCTCTACGCCCGCGAACACATCCAGTACGTGATGCCCTTCGAGAACCGGGGCGAGCAGATGGGGGTGACGCTGCACCACCCTCACGGGCAGATTTACGCCTACCCCTGGGTTCCGCCCATCCTGCAAAAAGAGCTCGAGGCCTTTCAAAAGAGCCCGGTACTGCTGGATCTGCTGCCTCATCTGGGGCCTTACACCGTGCTCGAAGACGAGTACACCATCGCTTGCATCCCGCCTTATGCCCGCTACCCCTACGAGCTGCTGGTCTTCCCCAAGCGGTTCCGGCCTGGCCTCTGGACCTTCAGCACTGCCGAAACCCAGAGCTTCGCCCGGACGCTGGGCCAGGTGGTGCAAAAGCTGGACAACCTCTTCCACAAACCCATGCCCTACGTGATGGCCCTGCACGCTGCCCCCAAAGGAGCCGAGGCGGTCTTTCATTTCCATGTGGAGTTCTACCCGGCTTTGCGCACCGCCGACAAGCTCAAATACCTGGCCGGAACCGAGATTGCCGCCGGCACCTTTGCCATGGACGCGCTGCCCGAGGAGACCGCCAGGGTGCTGCGGGCGGTGGAGATATAAAACCTCTCCGGCGGCTACTACCTGGGTGACATAGGCCATCGACTCTGGACTTATTACAGGCTCATGTAACAAAAAGGCGTTAGGCTAAGATATGAATCCTTTTGCACTGGCCCGTCTGCGTGCCTGGATGGAAAACCAGGGCTTTGAGCGCTTTTTTGTGCAGCAACCGGAGAACTTTGCCTGGCTCACGGGGGGCGGCGACAACACAGTCGTCGCCTTTCGCCCGGTAGCGGCCTGGCTCGAGGTGACCCCCGAGACCGTGCGCTTACATGCCTCGCAAATCGAAGCGGGGCGGCTGCTGGACGAGGAAACCCCGGGCCTCGAGGTGCTGCGCTACCCCTGGTACAGCCCCCCCACCCCCCAGGGGCAAAGCGACCTCGAGCACGACCTCACCACGCTAAGGCTGGTGCTCTCCGCAGCGGAGCAGGAGCGCTACCGTGCCCTGGGCCGCGAGGCGGCTATGGCCCTGGGCGAGAGCCTCCGCTTTGCCGACCCCGGCTGGAGCGAGTACGACCTGGCCGGGGCCATCAGCGAAGAGCTGCTTTCCAAAGGCATACAACCCCTGGTGCTTTTGGTCGCGGGTGAGGAACGGTTGTTCCGCTACCGCCACCCCATCCCCACACGGCGGCCCCTGGGGCGGCTCTTCATGGGGGTTATCTGCGGTCGGCGGCACGGCCTCTTTGCCAACGTAAGCCGCCTGCGCAGCTTTGGACACCCCGAAGCCGGCAGCCTTAACGAGCAAATCTGCCAGGTCGAGGCAGCTGCGCTGGAGGCCTCCCGGCCTGGGGCCACCCTGGGCGAGGTGTTGGAGCAGATACGTTCGGCCTATCAGCGCATTGGCCGCGCCGAGGAGTTTGAAAACCATCACCAGGGCGGCCTGACCGGCTACAAAAGCCGCGAGGTGCTGGCCCGGCCCGGCAACCCCACCCGGCTCGAGGTCGGCATGGCCCTGGCCTGGAACCCCAGCCTGCCGGGGGCCAAGGTGGAGGATACCTTCTTGCTGACCGAGACCGGACTGGAAAATCTCACCCGAGACCCCGAGTGGCCCATGATGCAGGTGGCAGGGCATCTGCGCCCGATGGTGCTCGAGGGCTAAAGCACACCACGGAGCAAAGGATGAGCACGTTCAAGGAAGTCTTCGGCACCGAACCCATCGTGCGCGTTTCTGCGCCGGGCCGGGTCAACCTGCTGGGCGAACACACCGACTACAACGGGGGCTTTGTTTTTCCCACGCCCCTCCCCTATCAGACCCACATAGAGGCCGCCCCTGCCGAGGGTACCGAAGCTTATGCCGAGAACTTCCAGGAGCGCAAAAGCCGGGGGCTGGGCGAACCCAGGCAGGGCGACTGGCTGGACTATCTGGCGGGCTGCGTGTGGGTGCTGCACCAACACGGGCACGTCGTACCGGGCTTGCGGGCCTATGTGCGTAGCGATGTCCCCATGACCGGTGGGCTTTCTAGCTCGGCGGCGCTGGAAGTGGCGACCCTGCGGGCCTTGCGCGAGCTGTACAGGCTGCCCCTGGACGACGTGCAGATTGCCCTGCTGGCCCAACAAGCCGAGGTGGAGTACGTGGGGGTACGTTGCGGCATTATGGATCAGATGGCCTCGTCGGTGGGGCGGCTGGGCTATGGGCTGTTTTTGGATACTCAGAACCTTACCACCCGGCTGGCCCCCTTGCCCCAGGGGTACCGGGTGCCGGTGGTGGACTCAGGGCTGCCACGCCGCCTGGCCGAGTCGGGCTACAACACCCGCCGCAGCGAGTGCGAGCAGGCCTGCGCCCTGCTGGGGGTGAAGTCGCTGCGCGAGCTCTCCCCCGCCGACCTGCCCCGCATCAATGCCCTGCCCGAGCCCCTGAACCGCCGCGCGCGCCATGTAGTAACCGAAAACCAGCGGGTGCTGGAGGGGGTACAGGCCCTGGAGCAGGGCGATATTGAGCGCTTTGGTCAGTTGATGGTGGCCTCACATGTCTCGCTGCGCGACGATTACCAGGTTTCTATTCCCGAGCTCGACCAGTTGGTGGAGGCCGAATTGCGCCATGGGGCAGTAGGCGCCCGCCTGACCGGGGCCGGTTTTGGCGGTTCGACGGTCGCGTTGGTGGCAGAGGCCCGCTACGAAGAATTCAAAAAAGGCGTTATACAAGACTATCCTCGAGCCCGGTTTCTATAAAACCAACCGCAGCTGGTGGTCTGGTCACAAAGCCACGATAAGGGCAGCCTCAAGCCTTGGGCACCTCACCCCTGAAGCCCTCCCCCAGAGGCAGGGAGCGGATTTCCTCGGGGGTAATCTGGTATCGCTCGGCACACCAGTGGCAAAAAACCTCGGCCCCACCGTCCTGTTCAATCATCTCTTCCCGCTCCTGAGGCGAGAAGTAGACCAGCGCATTCAGGGCCCGTTCACGGCTACACCGGCAGCGGAAGGAAAGCGGGATGTGCCCCTCGCGGAAGCCCACCACGCTCAGGTCGGTGGGGTCGTAGTCCAGGCCCTCCATCAGGGCCATCACGGCCCCCTCGAGCCCCCGCTCCAGCAGCAAATCGGTAATGCTGGTGCGCCCTTGCAGGTTTTGCTCGAGCCGCCCAATCACCTCCTCGGGGCAACCCGGCAACACCTGGATCGCCACCCCACCCGCAATATGTACCGTGCCCGAACCATTGACCCGCACCCCCAGCAACACCGCCGAGGGGATTTGCTCCGACTGCCACAGATAGCGGACCAGGTCTTCGGCCACTTCCCCGCTTACCAGCTCCACGCTGGACTGATAGAGTTCCTCGTTGGACAAGAGCCGGTCTACCTTGAGCTCACCCCGGCCTATGGCCGCCCCTACATTCAGTTTGCCATCGGGCCGCAGGGGTGGGTTGGCCCGGGGGTTTTTGACGTACCCCCGCACGAACCCATCCGGGGCAGCCTCCACCACGGTTCGCCCCAGGGGTCCATTACCCACAAACTGGAGGCTCACCCGTTCTCTGGGTGTCTTGGAGAGCAAGAAGGTGAGCAGCAATACCCCACTCATGGCCCGGCCCAGCGCCGCTGTGGCAGTGGGCGAAAGCTGGTGGCGTGCCCGAGCTTCTTCAGCAATATCGGTGGTTTCAACGGCCAGCACGCGCAGGTTGCCCTCGGCTGCCAGCCCGCGAATCAAACGACCCATAACACCCGATTGTAGCAGCCATGCCACCGGC
Organism: Meiothermus sp.; assembly: GCF_026004115.1. Classification (NCBI taxonomy): domain Bacteria; kingdom Thermotogati; phylum Deinococcota; class Deinococci; order Thermales; family Thermaceae; genus Meiothermus; species Meiothermus sp. The sequence continues at coordinate 1,701,136 of NZ_BPIM01000001.1, read as the reverse complement.
AAAAGGGTGTTAGTTCAGGGTTCAGGGCTACCTCCAACGCTGCTGTTAAACATTCATTGTGAAGCATTGCTCTAGAATCCTCTGACATTTTTCGAGTATTCTAAGCAGCGTGAACCTTGACTCCCCCCGCATCCTGGTGCTCAACGCCGGGTACGAGCCCCTGGGCCTGGCCAGCGTCAAGCGGGCCGTCATTCTGGTCATGAACGGAACCGCCGAGGTCGTCGAGGAAAGCGGCGAATACCTACGAACTCCCAGCAAGCCCTACCCCATTCCCAGCATTATCCGCCTCAAACGTCTGGTTCGCCGCCCTCCGGGGCGGCTTGCGCTTAACCGCCGGAACATCCTGCGCCGCGACGCCTACACCTGCCAGTACTGCGGCAAGCGCGGGAGCGACCTCACGGTGGATCACGTCTTCCCCAAAAGCCGGGGGGGCCGCAGCATCTGGGAAAATCTGGTAGCGGCTTGCCGCCCCTGCAACCTCAAGAAGAAAAACCGCACCCCCGAGGAAGCTGGCATGCGCCTGGCCCGCCGCCCCATCGCCCCCCGCCACAGCCTCTTGTTGGTGGCCGACCTGCCCCACCTGCCCGAGGCCTGGCGCATGTACCTGCCCGAAGTGGATCATCACCGCTAAAGTGGTTATGCCCTCTTTGCTATCTCTCCAGAGAATCAGAACCGCTGCGCTCTTTCGGAAAACGCTTCAAGCCTGAGCGGTCAGTACCCGCACCTGTTGCTCTATTTGCTTTGCCTATCTGTCATTTTCCATCTCGAGGTCGTATCGGTTTTGTAGGTTCATCCAGAAGCGCTCGCTCATGGAAAAATAGCGTGACAGCCTCAAGGCGGTATCGGGGCTGATGGCCCGCTGGCTATGTACAATTTCGTTGATGCGGCGAGCAGGTACCCCGATATCCTTTGCCAGTCGGTATTGGCTGATACCCTGGGGCTTGAGAAACTCTTCGAGCAGGATTTCGCCAGGATGGATGGGACTAAGTTTCTTGGCCATAGTAGCTTCTAGTGGTAATCCACTATCTCCACATCGTACGCGTCGCCCTCGCTCCAGCGAAAACAGATACGCCATTGCTCATTGATTCAAAAGCAGTAGGGTACAATCAAAACAAGATTATGTCGGAAAACGAAAAAGTATTTGGGGAACTACCTGCCTCGCTTGTCGAAGAAGCGCTTTCGAAAAGCCAGACTGTGGCACAAACTTTGCTTGACTCTTTCCAAAATATACGGCAGCAAAAAGGCAAATGGAGGACAGAGCTGTTAGCCGCTGAGCTACTCGGTAAAGATGCTGATTTACCTTATGTATCAACCCCCACAACAGCAGGAGTTGATGGCGCATGTGGGGTTGAGCGGCTACTTGCAAATGATTTTGTAGTGGCTGCCGCAGTTGCTGTTGAAGGTCTAGCACCCCCATCCAACATTTACCACTGGCCTGAACCTCGACACCTTAGTTTTCTTGAAACCGAGACGCATGAAGCAGAAACAGGTAGTATTTTGCGTGGCTTGATGATGAGCTTTGAGCTACAAATTGCCGTAAATGCACCTCATGATGTTGTTTTCTTAGATGGTTCGATCACAACTCCAATTATTTTCTTCAACCAATCACTTAGCAAAGCAAGCGAAGCACCCAATCTGCTCGCGTCTCAACGTTTATTTCAATCCATAGACAGTGCCCTCGAGGCTTTCTACAAGATTGCTTCGTCAACTCGAAGCGACCGCTGTTGGATAGCTGTTCCAAAATACACAACCAAACGCGAAATTGGGCAAAAGATGGGTTGGCCCGAATCGCTTGATGATCGGGGTCTGCTTACATCTATTCTCGAGCCAGGCGAATATACCAAACCTCTCGATCTAAACCAACCTGCACAACCTTGGCACATCGGATTTGAGGCAGCCATAAAGGCTTGCCGGCAAAATGGCTGGGTAGAATTAGAATCTAAGTTAACCACTGCCCAAGGTTGGTGGGAAAAGGCTCAGTCATTAGTAAACACTACTAAGATGGTCTATTATCGTCCCAATGCTTGGATTCCTGCGCTTAGGATCGAGATGGGTGCAGCCGTAGCCAACAATAAAACTCGCCTAGCCACAGCCCTGCACGCAGTAAAACATCAATGCGGTACGCCCTCTGTGATGGAACCTTACCCTTTGTATATGGCAGATAGAATGGTCAAGCATCTTCCTAAAACTATCCCTACATTCCGCCAAGTAGCATCTCAAATAATCGCAGAAAGCTACGAGGGAGATATAAGCGAAGTGTTTTTTGGAATGCACGGATATAGAACTGAATCAGGAGAGTAGTATGTCTAACAAACCAAAATCACTTTTAGATACTGCAGAAAAGATTGGAGTAATCGGCTCTCCATCTTCTACAACAGATGTCACCCTAGATATTTTGGCGAGCGCTGTGAACAAAAAACTTGTTGGTGAGCTCGCTGTTTTTCAATATCAGCAAGAAGATTCCGTTCATATAGCTCTGGGCCAAATAACTGAGGTTACTCTGCGTAATGTTTGGCATGAAGACGCAACCATGCGTAGTCTCATCCGCCAACGTGGGCGTGTAGATGCCGTAAGCGAACGGCAAGACACACACCTTGGGCAAATGACTCTCAGCGCGGTGTTTGCCGCTAATGGAAACACCTATAAGCCAAGCATTTTAGGCACAGTACCCGCAACTGGTACGGGAATCCATCTTGCCGATGATCAGGTGCTGGATCAGTTGTTGTCGCCATACAGCAATCAGTTGTCCTACTTAGGTAAGGTATACAGTTCTAAACCCAAGCTGCCTATGTGGTTCAAGCATTTCGGACGAGGCCCAGATGGGGCTGGTGAGGCTTATCACCTTGGGATTTTCGGCAAAACGGGTTCAGGGAAGTCTGTTCTAGCAAAGATGATTATCATGGCCTATGCAAAATTCCCTCAAATGGGCATTCTTGTGATTGACCCTCAAGGTGAGTTTTCAAAGGAGCTTGAAGGGGGTTCTGCACCAGGAAATTTTCAGCTTCCCATGAAAGAGGTAATCTCAAAGCAACACAAGCCGATTTCCGTATATAGCGTTCGGAATATTGTTCTTGATCGTTGGGAGTTATTTGGTCAAATTCTTTATGAATCACGTTTTTTTGAAAGACTCAGCATCTCTAAAGGCAATAATCGTCAGCTGGCTATAGATGAGCTTACTGACAGACTAAAGAAAGCTAGAATTGCCCTCAGGAATCTACATACTCGAGATTCATTCGACAAAGCCTGGAATTTACTCGGAGACGATACTGTACAAAAAGTATTTTATAAACAAGCTGAAGCACGAGAGAGGTTCAAATCTGTCTACAATGAGGCAGATCCTGATGATTTTTATAACAACCAGTGGCTTCCAGTTGCTCATTTATTCAGAGAAGACAGAAAAGGAGCAAAGAAAGTTGAAACTATAATTTGGGAGTTGCTAGACCTCAATAAGCATGTTCGCCCCATTATTGTAATTGATCTTTCTTCAGAATCTGTAACTATACAACAAAAAGCGGACGCACGTCCACTTGTTCAAGCAATGGGAATTGAAGAATCCTCCGATAGCGAATCGACAAACGTGCTTTGGAATGATATGATCCAAGCTCTTGTTATTAAGAGATTGTTGCAAGGAATTGA